>JBEIKS010000066.1:0-10670 GCA_040379625.1 Burkholderiaceae bacterium | reverse complement strand
TTGAAGCACAATCCGTCCAACCCGAAATGGTCGGACAGAGACCGTTTTGTGGTTTCCAATGGTCACGGATCCATGCTGCTGTATTCGTTGCTGCACCTCACCGGCTACGACCTTCCCATCGAGGAATTAAAAAGATTCAGGCAGTTGCACTCCAAAACGCCTGGTCACCCCGAAGTCGGTGTTACCCCCGGCGTTGAAACCACAACAGGCCCTCTGGGGCAGGGCATCGCCAATGCCGTTGGTATGGCCTTGGCTGAAAAGCTGTTGGCCTCCGAGTTCAACAAGCCAGGCCTGCCGGTTGTTGATCACTACACCTATGTTTTTCTGGGTGACGGTTGCTTGATGGAGGGTATTTCCCATGAAGCCTGTTCTCTGGCGGGCACCTTGCGCCTGTCCAAGCTGATTGTCATGTACGACGACAACGGCATTTCCATTGACGGAGATGTCGACAACTGGTTCAGGGATGACACGCCGGCACGGTTTGCTTCTTACGGTTGGAACGTGCTGCCCAATGTGGACGGTCACAATGTAGACGCCTTGGACGCAGCCATTGCCCAAGCCCGCCGCAATGGCGACCTGGACAAAGGCCCCACCTTGATCTGCTGCAAAACCCAGATTGGTGCCGGTTCGCCCAATATGGCAGGCACAGACAAAGTGCATGGCGCACCCTTGGGCGACAAGGAAATTGCGGAAACCCGAAAAGCCATTGGTTGGGAATATGCACCGTTTGAAATTCCACAGGCGGTTTATGACAGCTGGGATGCCCAAGTCACCGGCGCTGCCCGCGAATCGGCATGGAAAAAGATGTTCGCATCCTATGAAAGCCGCTATCCGGAACTGGCCGCGGAGTTCATTCGTCGCAACCATGGTGGCTTGCCAGCGCACTGGGCTGAGAAAACACAGGCCATGCTAAAAGCGGTGGCTGAAAAAGCAGAAACCATCGCCAGTCGCAAGGCCAGCCAAAACGCAATTACAGCGCTGGCCGAGGTGTTGCCCGAGTTTCTGGGCGGCTCGGCTGACCTGACCGGTTCCAACCTGACCAACTGGCCCAAGTGTGTGGCGGTACGCCGCAGCCCAGAGGGTGATTTCCAGGGCGGTAGTCACGTTAATTGGGGTGTTCGCGAGTTTGGCATGTCTGCTGCGCTCAATGGCGTGGCTCTGCACGGCGGCTACTTGCCGTTTGGCGCCACCTTCCTCACTTTTTCCGATTACAACCGAAATGCGCTGCGCATGGCCTCTTTAATGAAGTTGCGCAACATTTTCGTGTTTACCCACGACTCCATTGGCTTGGGTGAAGATGGCCCCACCCACCAGCCGGTGGAACATGCAGCAAGTTTGCGTTTGATTCCCGGCATGGATGTCTGGCGTCCGGGCGATTCAGCAGAGTCCATGGGTGCCTGGATTGCTGCTGTTGAGCGCGCAGACGGCCCCAGTTGCCTGTTATTTTCTCGGCAAAACCTGCCATTTGTTAAGCGTAGTGACGAACAACTCGCCAACATTGCAAAAGGCGGGTATGTTCTGGCTGAGACTGCTGCAGCGGTTCAGGTGTGCCTGGTGGCCACAGGTTCCGAATTGGCGTTGGCACAAAAGGCGTTTGATCAACTGTCTGCCCAAGGTGTGGGTGTACGCTTGGTTTCCATGCCTTCAACCACTGTCTTTTACCGCCAGTCGGAAGCGTATCGCCGAAGTGTCATCGCCAACGGAATTCCCGTGGTCACGGTTGAAGCGGGTTCAACTGAAGGCTGGTGGAAACTGATTGCCCAGGCGGGCGGTCGCGGTGCCGCCATCGGTATGGACAGCTTCGGTGAATCTGCGCCGGCCGGTCAATTGTTTGAATATTTCGGCATCACCGCAGACAAAGTGGTGGATGCAGCCAAGAATTTGATTTAAAACGTTTTGTCTATCAACTTGATTCCTTGAAGGAGCCCCACATGACTATTCGGGTTGCAATCAATGGCTATGGTCGAATTGGCCGTAACATTCTGCGCGCGCACTACGAAGGCGGTAAAAAGCACGATATCGAAATCGTTGCCATCAACGACCTTGGCGATCCCAACACGAACGCGCACTTGACCCGTTTCGACACGGCACACGGCCGCTTTCCCGGCACAGTGACTGTTGATGGCGATTGCATCGTTGTCAATGGCGACCGCATCCGCGTGCTCGCCAACCGCAATCCGGCTGAGTTGCCTTGGGGTGAGTTGGGTGTGGATGTGGTGTTGGAGTGCACAGGTTTCTTCACCACCAAAGAAAAAGCGTCAGCCCATTTGAAAGGCGGCGCCAAGAAAGTCATTATTTCTGCTCCCGGCGGAAAAGATGTTGATGCGACAGTGGTTTATGGCGTGAATCATGGTGTTTTGAAATCCACGGACACCGTGATTTCCAATGCATCGTGCACCACCAACTGCTTGGCGCCCATGGTCAAGCCTCTGAATGACACCATTGGTTTGGTGACGGGCCTGATGACCACCGTTCATGCCTACACCAACGACCAAGTGCTGACAGACGTCTACCACGAAGATCTGCGTCGTGCCCGCTCAGCCACCATGTCCATGATTCCTACGAAAACCGGTGCTGCCGCTGCCGTAGGTTTGGTATTGCCAGAGTTGAATGGCAAGTTGGATGGTTATGCAATCCGCGTTCCCACCATCAATGTCTCAGTGGTGGATTTGTCGTTCATCGCCGCACGCGACACCACGGTTGAAGAAGTCAACGGCATCATGAAGGCTGCTTCAGAGGGTGCGTTCAAAGGTGTTCTCGATTACGTGGACCAACCCTTGGTGTCCGTGGACTTTAACCACAATCCAGCCTCCAGTTCTTTCGATTCATCACTGACGAAAGTCTCTGGCCGTCTGGTTAAAGTGTCTTCCTGGTATGACAACGAATGGGGTTTCTCCAATCGCATGCTGGACACCACAGTGGCCCTGATGTCTGCCAAGTAATTCGTGGATTGTCGGTAAGTCACCAGCAAGGAATGCTGAAGTAAGCCATTTCTTGCAAGCAGCTTGTTTTTAGAAGGCCGGCCTTTAAATTCCCTTTGGGTTTTCAGGTGGGCCTTTTCCATTTTGCGGCCCGCAAACGCATGAGCACCCCGAACGCCAAGCCAACGGATATGCCCGAAAGTGCCCCCCACCTGTGAGCTGCGTGCAAAACGGGTTCTTGGTTGTCGCCCACCCCCGGCAGCAGGCCGGGTTGATTCAGTTCCAGCCACAACTTGAAAACGGCACCAGTGATCAAAACAAGGGCGACCCATTTCACCGGTTTTCTGTGGTCGCAAATCAGAATCTGCACTGCATAGCCCAGAAACAGGCCGTGCAGGGCGCCGCTCAAGCCCTTGTACCAAAGCACTTCCTGGTGCAGTAACAGACCGAGCGCAACGCCCGAGAAGCCTGCACTGAAATACAGCAGGTCTTTTTTCAGGGTGCGCCAAGGCGCAAACCCCCAAGCCAGCATGAGCAAGCCAAGCAGGTTCAGGCTCAGGTGCTGTGCGCTCATATGCGCAAACTGGCCTGCAAATGCCAGCAATGCCTTGAGCGGCGGTGTTGCGTCTGACTGGTATTGCAGCGTCGGGAAACCGAGAAATGCAATGGCGCAGGCAAAGCAGACAATAAGGAGTGTTAAGTCTCGGTAAATCGGCGACTTTGACGGGTTATAATTCAGGATTGCCCTCAATTTATTTAGCGAACGAACCATGTTGCGTGTCAAAAGACTTCTCGATATTAACGTTTCCAATCAACGCGTGCTCATGCGGGTGGATTTCAACGTGCCTTTTGATGATGAAGGCAACATTACCGAAGACACGCGAATTCGTGCCGCCATTCCTGGCATTCGTTATTGCCTCGAAAACAATGCCCGTCTGATGCTTGCTTCCCACTTGGGTCGGCCTACAGAAGGCGAGTTTACGCAAGCCGATTCACTTCAGGCGGTGGCCACACGGCTGGCCGAATTGCTTGACCGTGAAGTGCATCTGGTGCGCGACTGGGTAGAAGGTGGTGTTGCAGTGGAAGCAGGGCAGCTTGTGTTGCTTGAAAACTGCCGTTTCAACAAGGGCGAAAAGAAAAACAGCGATGAGTTGTCACAAAAAATGGCGGCACTTTGCGATATTTATGTAAACGATGCCTTCGGTACAGCCCACAGGGCAGAGGCCACCACGCACGGTGTTGCCAAATACGCCCCCGTGGCTTGCGCAGGCCCATTGCTGGCCAGCGAGCTCGAAGCACTGGGCAAGGCGCTGGGCGCACCCAAGCGTCCGTTGGTTGCCATTGTGGCGGGCTCCAAGGTGTCTACAAAACTCACCATTTTGAACAGTCTCGCTGAAAAAGTGGATCAGCTCATCGTCGGTGGCGGCATCGCCAATACCTTCATGTTGGCCATGGGCTTGCCCGTGGGGAAGTCGCTGGTTGAACGCGATCTGGTGGATGAGGCGCGTCTCATCATCGAAAAAATGTCCAAGCGTGGGGCTGCCGTACCCATTCCCACCGATGTTGTGACTGCCAAGAAGTTTGGCGCCGATGCCGAGGCGTTTACAAAAACTGCTCAAAATGTCAGCGATGACGACATGATTCTCGATGTGGGCCCCGACACCGCTGCCCAGTTGGCTGAGATCATCAAAAACGCTGGCACAGTGGTCTGGAATGGTCCTGTGGGTGTGTTTGAAATCGAACAATTCAGCCATGCCACGCAAGTGGTTGCGCAGGCGGTCGCAGATTCAGCGGCCTTCTCCATCGCCGGTGGCGGCGACACACTGGCCGCCATTGCCAAATACGACATTGCCGACAAGGTGAGTTATATTTCCACCGGAGGCGGCGCATTCCTTGAGTTTCTCGAAGGCAAGAAACTGCCTGCCGTGGACATTCTGGAACAACGCGCACTTTAAGCAGCTCCCTCAGACCCATAACAACAACAGGTGGCCTTTTGACCGAAAATTTCTTGCCCAGACAAACCAAAATTGTAGCCACGCTGGGGCCTGCCTCCACCGACCCGGCGGTGCTTGAAAAGCTGATTGCAGCCGGTGTTGATGTTGTGCGCATGAATTTTTCCCATGGCACGGCCCAAGAGCACACCGACCGGGCAAAAGCGGTGCGCGAAATTGCCACACGCTTGCGTCGCGACGTCGCCATCATGGCGGATTTGCAAGGCCCCAAGATCCGCATCAGCCAATTCGTCAATGGCAAGGTGGATTTGTCCAACGGACAAATGTTCATCCTTGATGCTACCTGCAAGGAAGGCAATGATGAGCGTGTGGGTCTTGACTACCCAGAACTGGTGCAAGACGTCAAACCCAACGATGTGTTGTTGTTGGACGATGGCCGCATCGTAATGGAAGTCGTCAAGGTTCATGCCAAAGAAATTTTGTGTCGGGTCAAGGTCGGTGGTGTTTTAAAAAGCCGCAAGGGCATCAACAAGCTCGGCGGAGGGCTCAGTGCTCCGGCGCTGACCGGCAAAGACATGGAAGATATCCGCACCGCAGTGGGCTTTGAGGCCGACTACATTGCGGTGTCTTTCCCGAAAAGCGGTGCAGACATGTACATGGCCCGCGAACTGATGCGTGCCGCAGGCGGCAGCAGCATGATGATTGCCAAAATAGAGCGTTTTGAGGCATTGCATGCACTCGAAGATATTTTGAAGGCTTGCGACGGCGTCATGGTGGCCCGTGGCGACCTCGCTGTGGAAATTGGCGATGCTGCAGTGCCTGCCGTGCAAAAGCGTTTGATCCGCCAGGCCAGGGAACACAACAAGCTCACCATCACCGCCACGCAAATGATGGAGAGCATGATAGAAAGCCCCGTGCCTACCCGGGCAGAGGTCTCCGACGTGGCCAATGCCGTGCTTGATGGCACCGACGCAGTGATGTTGTCGGCAGAAACCGCCGCAGGCAAGTTTCCTGTGGAAACGGTTGAAGCCATGTCCCGTATTTGTATTGAGGCTGAGAAGTCTGCACAAGTCACCCTTGACGCCGACTTTTTAAACCGCACGTTCACGCGTGTTGATCAGTCCATTGCCATGGGTGCGCTGTTCACGGCCCATCACCTCAAAGTCAAGGCAATTGCGGCCCTGACGCAGTCCGGTTCCACCGCTTTGTGGATGTCACGCTTAAACAGCGGTGTCCCCATTTATGCCCTGACCCCCGAGGAAAAAACCCGCAGGCGCCTGTCGCTCTACCGCGACGTCAGAACCTTGATGTTGCCGCTGGAAGACCTGGATCGCGATTTGTTGTTGGCGCAAGCCGAGAAAGCCCTGCTGGATGCGGGCGTTGTGGCGCTGGGCGATCTTATTGTCATTACGGTGGGTGAGCCCATCGGCAAACCGGGTGGCACGAACACCTTGAAGATCGTGCGCGTGGGCGAACACATTCAAAACCTAAATTAATTCAATTCCCATCAGGAGATAAACATGCCTCTCGTATCAATGCGCCAACTGCTGGATCACGCTGCTGAAAATTCCTATGGCATTCCCGCCTTCAACGTAAACAATCTGGAGCAGGTACAGGCCATCATGGAAGCTGCGCATGAAACTGACTCTCCCGTCATCATGCAGGCCTCTGCCGGAGCCCGCAAATACGCTGGCGAACACTTTTTGCGTCATTTGATTGAAGCCGCTGTTGAAGCCTACCCGCATGTGCCTGTTGTCATGCACCAAGACCATGGACAAAGCCCTTCCGTGTGCGTTCAGGCCATGCGCCTGGGTTTCTCCTCCGTGATGATGGACGGTTCTTTGCATGAAGATGGCAAGTCAATCGCCGATTACGAATACAACGTCGAAGTCACCCGCAAGGTGGTTGATATTGCTCACTCCATTGGTGTCACTGTTGAGGGTGAGTTGGGTTGCCTCGGTTCTCTGGAAACCATGAAGGGCGACAAGGAAGACGGCCATGGCACCGACGCCACCATGACCCTTGATCAATTGCTCACCGACCCCGAGCAGGCTGCTGATTTTGTTAAGCGTACGCAGTTGGACGCCTTGGCCATTGCCATTGGAACTTCACACGGTGCCTACAAGTTTTCCCGCAAGCCCACAGGCGATATTCTCGCCATTGAGCGCATCAAGCAAATTAATCGCCGCATTCCCAATACGCATCTGGTGATGCATGGGTCTTCTTCAGTTCCGCAAGAGTTGCTGCAGGAAATTCGCCAGTTCGGTGGCGACATGAAAGAAACCTACGGTGTGCCGGTTGAGGAAATTCAGGAAGCCATCAAGTTCGGTGTGCGTAAAATCAACATTGACACCGATATTCGTTTGGCCATGACTGCCGCCATCCGTCGTTTCATGGTTGAGCATCCTTCCAAGTTCGATCCGCGCGACTACCTCAAGCCCGCAAAGGCAGCTGCCAAGACCATCGTCAGGGCGCGCTACGAGCAGTTCAATTGCGCAGGGCAGGGCAGCAAGATCAAGCCGCTGGACCTCACGACGGTGGCTGGTTTGTACAAAGACGGAAAATTGCTGCAGATTGTGAAGTAAGCTTTCGTTTTCAAGGTTTTTTTGATCCCACGCGGGCCTGCCCGCGTGTTTTGCTTTCTAAGGGGAATCCACAATGTCTGTGGTGTATTCAACCAACATCACCTCTTTGCCTTTGCTGCACAAAGGCAAGGTCAGAGACAACTATGCGGTGGGTGAAAACCGAATGCTGATTGTCGCTACCGACCGTTTGTCGGCCTTTGACGTCATCTTGAATGAACCCATTCCTGAAAAGGGAGCGGTGCTGACCCAGATGGCCGCCTTCTGGTTTCATAAGCTGGGCCACATTGTTGCAAACCACCTCACTGGCATTGAGCCTGAGGCAGTGGTCACTGCAGCAGAGGCCAGTCAGGTACGCGGGCGGGCCATGGTGGTTAAAAAGCTCAAGCCTCTGCCAATTGAAGCGGTGGTGCGTGGCTACATCATTGGCTCGGGCTGGAAAGACTATCAGGCCACTGGTGCCGTCTGCGGCATTGAGTTGCCCAGGGGCCTGAAACTGGCCCAACGCCTTGAGCAACCCATTTTTACGCCCGCCACAAAGGCCGCTGTGGGTGAACACGACGAAAACATTTCATTTGAAGAAATGTGCAAGACGCTGGGCCATGAACTGGCAGAGCAGGTGCGTGAAGTGTCTGTACGCCTCTATCAGGAAGCGGCAGAATTCGCAGCCACTCGGGGCATCATCATTGCAGACACCAAGTTCGAGTTTGGACTTGATGAAAACGGTGTGCTGACACTGATGGACGAAGTGCTCACCGCAGACTCCTCTCGTTTTTGGCCTGTAGACCAGTACCAAGTGGGTATTTCTCCGCCTTCTTTTGACAAGCAGTTTGTGCGCGACTATCTGGAAACGCTGTCCGACTGGAATAAAAAGGCACCCGCACCACCGTTGCCGGCAGAAGTTGCGGAGAAAACCGCTGAAAAATACCGTCAGGCCTTTGAGGTGCTGACAGGGCAAACGTGGAAGTCGTTTGTTTGATGCAGCCTCTCTTTTTGAAAGTTTCAGCATGAGTCAGTCCAACAGTTCAAACCAGACACCCTTGGTGGGTGTGGTGATGGGGTCATCTTCAGATTGGGATGTCATGAAAAATGCAGTGGATATGCTGCAAAGTTTCGGCATTGCCTATGAAGCCAAAGTGGTTTCCGCCCATCGCATGCCTGATGAAATGTTTGAATACGCCAGTTCCGCCAAATCGCGAGGTTTAAAGGTCATTATTGCCGGAGCGGGCGGTGCCGCCCATTTGCCCGGCATGATTGCCGCCAAAACCACCTTGCCGGTGCTGGGCGTGCCCGTGCCTTCCAAGTACCTGCGGGGCGAAGATTCCTTACTGTCAATCGTGCAGATGCCCAAGGGCATTCCGGTGCTGACGCTGGCCATCGGTGAGGCGGGTGCCGCCAATGCAGGTTTGTCTGCAGCAGCCATTCTGGCATTGAGCGACGACGCGCTGGCGCAGGCCTTGCTCGCATTCCGGGAGCGTCAGAGCAACATGGCGCGCGCCATGGAATTGCCACAGGCGTAATACCATGAGCGAAAATTCAGTGAATTCAAGCGCTGCCCCCGGAGAATTTTTAGGCTTGCTGGGCGGAGGGCAACTGGGACGCATGTTCTGCGCTGCAGCCCAAAGTCTGGGGTATCAGGTCATGGTGGTGGACCCCGCAGCAGAAAGCCCGGCCGCTGCCGTGGCCGACAGGCATTTGCAGGGTGACTACCTCGACGAAGAGGCCCTTGATCAGTTGTCGCTGCATTGTGTGGCCGTCACGACAGAGTTTGAAAATGTTCCGGCCAAGGCACTCGAACGTCTCGCAAAAAGCTGCGCGGTCAGCCCCGCGGCGTCGGCGGTGGCCATTGCACAAAATCGCATGGCAGAAAAGGCGTTTGCGGTGTCCTGTGGTGTACCCGTGGCACCTCATGCCGCCATTTGCACTACTGCCGATATTCACGAGGGTTTGCTGCCGCTGTTGCCCGGTATCCTGAAAACAGCCCGCATGGGCTATGACGGAAAAGGTCAGGTGCGCATCGCCAGTCTTGCTGAGTTAAGTGAAGCGTTTGCGGAACTCAATGCGGTGGAATGCGTGCTGGAAAAGCGTCTGCAACTTGATCTGGAGCTGTCAGTTATCGTTGCCCGCAATCAGCAAGGGCAGTGCGTTACTTTTCCAATTGCAGAAAATCAACACACCGACGGTATTCTGGCGACTTCCATCATTCCTGGTCGTGTGGCGGCCTCAGTACAAGACAAAGCGGCTGACCTGGCCGTAACAATGGCCAGTCAACTCAACTATGTGGGCGTTTTGTGCATTGAGTTTTTTTTGCTGACCGACGGTCAGTTGCTGGTCAATGAAATGGCACCCAGACCCCACAACAGCGGCCACTATTCCATTGACGCCTGCGTTACCTCCCAGTTCGAGCAACAAGCCCGAATTCTGGCTGGGTTGCCGCTGGGCAGCACCCGGCAGCATTCCCCTGCGGTCATGGTGAATTTGTTGGGCGATCTGTGGTTTCGCGATGGGGGCGACACCTCCATCGAGCCAGATTGGCCGGCCGTGCTCGCCATTCCCGAGGTCAAGCTGCATCTGTATGGCAAGAAGGAAGCCAGGGCAGGTCGAAAAATGGGACACATCACGTGTGTGGCTGACACCTTGGAAGCCGCCATTGCAGCGGCACAGCAGGTTAGGCTTGCACTGGGTATCGCCGCTTGATGGACAGTACCCGTTTGTTACCCGTCTCGGATGCAAACATTGGTCTGGCGGTGGAACTGCTGCGGCGAGGAGAGGTTGTCGCCTTCCCCACTGAAACAGTGTATGGCTTGGGTGCGGATGCGTCCAATCCCGAGGCTGTGCAAAAAATTTTTGCAGCAAAAGGTCGTCCTTCAGACCACCCCTTGATTGTTCACATCGCCGCCGATGCAGATCCATTGCAATGGGCGGCGCAGTGGCCGGAAGCTGCGCAGCGCTTGGTCAGCGTTTTTTGGCCTGGGCCGCTGACCTTGATTTTAAAACGTGCAGCCCATGTCCCTGATGCGGTTACCGGCGGACAAGACACCGTCGGCTTGCGCTGCCCCGGCCATCCGGATGCACAGCGCCTGCTCTCTGCCTTTGGGGGCGCTCTGGCTGCACCCTCAGCCAATCGTTTCGGTCGCATCAGCCCCACCTCTGCAAGCCATGTGTTTGAGGAGTTGTCCGGTCGCATTCCATTGATACTGGATGGCGGTCACTGC
>JBEIKS010000065.1:0-10712 GCA_040379625.1 Burkholderiaceae bacterium | reverse complement strand
TACCACCCCTTCCCATCCCGAACAGGACCGTGAAACGCCTCCGCGCCGATGATAGTGAGCAGATCGCTTGTGAAAGTAGGTCATCGTCAGGCTCCTCATAAAAAAACCCCTGAACTATTCCTTAGTTCAGGGGTTTTTGCTTTCTTAATACAGATTTTTTTACGGCTTGTGCTGTTGCTCTTTAACGGGTTTCAGTCGCTTATCTGTAAGTAATGCGAAACGGAATCTCCCAATCCAAGCCAAGACGGGTTTGCTGGGGGCTTACTTTTGGTCGGGGGAAACGTAGGGCTCTTGTGTTTCTTTAACGGCAGGTATCAGACCAGTACCCTCGTCAGGGATGGGGAAAAAATCTGCTACAGGTATGTTTAGTGTCAATGCGAGCTTGCAAATGTTGAACAGAGACAGATTTCTCTTGCCGTTTTCTATTCCGCCCAGGTAGCTTCGGGCCAACCCGCTTTCCAGTGCTAGCCTCTCCTGAGACCAGCCCCGTGCCTTTCTTAGATAAGCCACTCTTTTACCGAATGCTTTCAGGGAATTATCTAGATTCCAATCCATCCGCGAGAGTCTAGGTAGGTTTTCTCGCGATTGCCACGCTCTATGAGTGACAATGGCCTGATTTTAAGATACATTTTATTTTGGGTTTGTGAGCGTAAGACTTCGCTTCCTGCTCCAAGGAAAACAGGTCCTATTTGCTATTTGTGTGTCTTTTTACGGGTCTCCCCCTCTTGATCCAAAAGCGTATCTATCTTGTTGAAACCCACGATTGTCTGCGTGAGGCCTGGTGCTCTGCGCTGCGAGACACTGTGCGATTTGACTTTGACATTCGTGCCGTTGCTTGTGCAGCTGCCCTTAATTCCTTACTTTCTGAGGGAACACCGGATTTGCTGCTGTTGGGCTGTGAGAGTGATGGCTTAGCTAGGAAAAACATTCTTGACCTGATCTCAAAATGCTCAGCGCTCGGAGTGTTTGTTCTGTTGTGTTCAATTGATGATGAATGGCCCTTTCTGATTCCCCAAGATGCGCTGTGCGCGTTTATTCCAAAGACTGTGGGTCCCGCTGATTTCTTGTCTGCGGTGGAGTCTCATCTGGCAGATTCAGGCAGATAGCCTGCAATAGCGCCGTTTTGATTCAAAATTGCCGGCGGTCTGGAAGCAGAATTCTGTTACCCTGAGTTTTGATTAAAAAGTTCTTATGAACGGCATTCAAACCAGGCTTCAAACCATCGCGGTTGGGGACGACTTCTACACCATTGAAACACTCATGGACTGCAATCAGTTTCATGACCCCGATGGCAGTTCCGCTGCTTCAGGTTTCGGCGATACGAATTGGTCTTTGTTTGGCCAAATATGGCCTTCTTCCAGAATGTTGGCTTTGCTTGCAAATACGTTTGACTTCAAGGGCAAGCGGATTCTTGAAATCGGTGCAGGTTTGGGGTTGGCAAGTTTGGTGTTGCAAAACCGAGGGGCCGACATCACCGTCAGTGACGCGAATCCCATGGCCAAACAATTTTTTGCTGCAAACTTGAAACGCAATTCATTGGCGCCGTTGAATTTTGTGAGTGGTGACTGGACAGACACAGTGAATGTGCTGGGTCTGTTTGACGTTATTATCGGCAGTGATGTGTTGTATGAGCGTCAGCACGCTGCTGAAGTTTCCGCTTATATAGCGCTACATACGTTTGATAAATGTGAAGTGATCATCACTGAGCCAAACCGGGGTAACCGGGCCAGCTTCTGTTCAAAAATGAGCCGTTATGGATTTTCATCTGCCCACCTTCATGCAAACCACCATTTTGTTGATGGCTTGCATTACGAGGGGCGGGTGTTGAACTTTTCGCGCGATGGACTGCGTATTAAATAGCCTTGTTCGGTGGGCAGTAGTTCGTGATGGACCACAAAATTTTGCCCAGCGCCGGGAAGCTTCTTGGGTCCAGCGACTTGCCGGAGTTCAGGAATCCGACCGAAATATCCCGGTCTGGGTCTGCCCAACTGACAATATTGATCAGACCGAGATGACCATAGGCCTTTGGCGCTTTTGCACCAAACAAGCTGAACAGACTTTCACCCAGCATCAGTCCAGAGGAATAGCGTATGGGTATCAGCAGGGTTCGGTCGAGTTTCAGCTTTCCAACGGGCTTAATCGCTTTTCTCACTGTCTCAGGCTTCAAGATCTGCTTGCCTTCGAACTCACCTTCGTTGAGCATCATTTCGTAGAAACGGCAAAGTTCGTCAGCGGTTGAATACATGTTGCCAGCAGGAATGATGGCCGACATGAAGGCGGGTGTGTTTGAGATGGCAGCTATCTTTTCAAATTCGATGCCGAGTGCTCGTTTGGCAACCAGGCTCAAGGGGTAGGGCAGCGGTACACCAGTTGAATAGTTCAATGCTGTTTCATGGTGTGCGCTCTCTTCAATGCCGTAGTTGAAGAACTTGCAACCCAAGGGGGCGGAGAACATTTCTTGCATCAGCGGACGCAGTTCTTTGCCTGTGACGCGACGGGCAATTTCGCCCAGTATGTAACCCCCAGTGATTGCATGGTAGGCCTGTTCCTGCCCTGTTCCCTTCTTTGTGCTGACAGCCGCCAGAAGGTCGTTCATGGTGTTCCACTGATAGAGCAGACGGGGGTCGGGATCTGGCAGGGGTATGCTGTTCAAGCCGGCGCGGTGGGATAGTATATGACGAAGCGTGGTGTTTTCTTTGCCGTTTACGCCAAACTCGGGGATGTACTTGCCGACCTTGTCGTCAAGGTTGAGTAAACCGTCTTCTTCCAGTTTATGCATCAGCACCGCTGTAACGCCTTTCGATGCGGAGAACAAACACACGGGTGTGTCTGGCTGCATCAGGGAAGGGTTCAGGGAAATGTGGTTGGGTCCATTGCCGCGCGCGTGGCCGATGGCACGTTTCAGTACGATCTTGCCTTTGCGCCGAATAACGATGCTCATGCCGGGCTGCAAACCCGTGCGATAAAAATCTTCTATGCTTTTCCAAATGGCGTCTACGCCATTTTGTGTCAAACCCACTTCTTCAGGGTTGCATTCGCTTTTTGTATCGATGGTTACAACGGAATCGATGTCTTTGGGGACTGGGGTCATTTGCCCCAGAGATTTGATTTTGGAAAGCATGGTGTCTCGACTGTTTTTAATTAATTAGACGTCCATTCTATTACCGTTCCAAACCGGTTGGCAGTGAATTAGCAGTCATTAGACGAAGTTCTCGGTGTTTTTTTTGAAACTGTGTTTCACGCCAGTTGTTACTGCGCAGTGTGGCTATTGCTGTGCAGCTTTGATTGTGCCCATTTGCCCTTGCAAAAATTCATGGATGTCCGCCAACAGTGGCGACTTGAATCGCAAAGGCCAGGCAACACTTGCAATGATGCTGATGTGGTCTACGTTTTCATAGGTTTTTAAAACGGTAGCGACACCGTTTTGCTCTAGCCGTCTGGCCATGCCAATGGTGTTTCGAGTGGGGCGGATTAATTCGTCATCTACACTGGTGGCAAGAAACGCAGGTGTTGAACTTGGCGTTACGTAATTAATGGGTTGGCTGTCTTTGGGGTAATCGGGATGAAAGAAGACGGGCTGTACATCTGGTGTGCCAATGGGCAAAAAGTCGTAGGGGCCAGAAACACCCACCCATGCCCTTATGATGCCCGGACTGAGCGACTGCTTCTTTAACCAACGGTCGTCTAGCGCCATCATTGAGGCGTTGTAGGCACCTGCGCTGTGCCCCATGACAAACAGATTTTTGCTTGTGGCGCCATATTTTTCAATGTTGTGAAAAACCCAGGCAACTGCGGCCGCATTGTCGTCGAGAAAATCCGGGTAACGGACTTCGGGGTAGAGCCGGTAATCTGGAATAACGGTGACATAGCCTTTTGCCGCCAGTGAGTGGCCGATGAAAGCGTAGTCTTTTTTATCGCCTCGGTTCCAACTGCCGCCATAGAAAAAAACCACAACAGGGGCTGGCGCATCTCCCTTGAGTTGCTTGGGTTGATAAATATCAAGCGTGCGACGAGCGCCTCTACCGAACGGAATGTTTTCCGTGAGCCGGTAAGAAGTGGTCGAGCTCAGGGTGTTGAGCACTTCCACAGATGAGCAACCCCCAGAGAGCGCCAGAGGAATGAGTGCAGCCAGTTGAATGACAAAATTTTTCATGGGGTGAGGGCTGGTTCTCAGGCTTCTTTGCAGCGTTTTTCAATGTACTCAAGGGCTTCATCGACTTGGTCCACCAAAATAAGACACAAGTCGCCAGACTCCAGACGGCTCAGGGCGGCGTCAATCGCAACAAATTCGCCTTTGATTTCGCTGATTTTTTTGGCGCGTTTTGCGCTCTGCAAGCCGTTTCGCAACAGGCCGACGACTTCGCCTTCTGTGCGACCTCGGTTGCAAGCATCTTCATAGAGAATGATTTCATCGAAAGCATCGCCAAGAATCCGGGTTTGCATTTGCAGGTCTTCATCGCGCCTGTCGCCCGCACCGCTGATAACCGTGCTGCGGCGGTTGGCAGGCATGGCTTCAACCGCTTTTACCAATGCGATGATGGCATCGGGGTTGTGTCCGTAGTCTGCAATGAGGGTGGCGCCTTTGTAATCAAAGACGTTGAAGCGCCCCGGCGCAGTTTGCGCATCGTTTACGAAACTGGCCAGGCCGGCTTTTATCAGGTCTGTGGAGATGCCCAGCGCCCAGGCTGCTGCAATGGCGCAAGTGGCGTTTTCCACTTGGAAAGTAATGGTGCCATTGCGGGTCAGCGGAATGTCTTTTAGCAAAAATACATGCTGTTCTGCTTTGTGCTCAATGACGATGGCGTTGTCTGCCCGGTAGGCCACAGGTTTTCCGTCTGCCTTGTGCTGTTCAATGATGGGGTGTGAGCCGTGGCTGGCGAAAAAGATAACTTCAGCCGAGGCGTGCGGCGCCATGGCAACGGTCATGGGGTCTTCTGCATTCAAAATGGCGGCCCCGTCGGGCTTGACGTTTTCAACAATCATGCGTTTTACAGCGGCCAAGCCTTCCACTGTGTTGATGTTGTTCAAGCCGAGGTGGTCGCCCATGCCAATGTTGGTGACGATGCCAACGTCGCAGAGGTCAAACCCCAAGCCTTCGCGCAGCATGCCGCCTCGCGCTGTTTCCAGCACGGCACCGTCGACGTGGGGGTGGGCCAGCAGATTGCGGGCGCTTTTCGGGCCGCTGCAGTCGCCGGTATCAATACGTTCGCCTTTGGCATATACACCATCGGAGCAAGTCCAACCCATGCGCAAGCCCAATTGAGCCATCAGGTGTGCAATAAGCCTGACGGTGGTGGTTTTACCATTGGTGCCAGTGACTGCAACGAGTGGAATACGGGCGTCACTGCCATTTTTGAACATGTTATTGATAATGGCTTCGCCAACATCTCTGGCGGGGCCATAAGAGGGGTCAAGGTGCATGCGCAAGCCCGGGGCTGCGTTGACTTCAACAATACCTCCGCCTTGTTCCAGCAGGGGTTGGTCAATGTGTTCGCAGACAAGGTCGACGCCGCCGATGTCCAGTCCCACCATTTTTACGGCTGCAACGGCGGCTGCAGCGATATCTGGATGGACTTCGTCTGTGACATCGGTTGCTGTACCACCTGTGCTCAGGTTGGCGTTGTTTCGCAAGACGACTTTTTGACCCTTGGCCGGTACGCTGCTGGCTGTCAGGTTTTGTTTGGTGAGGGTGGCCAGCGCGATTTCATCAAGGCGGATTTTTGTCAGTGAGGTTGCGTGACCGTCGCTGCGACGGGGGTCCAGATTCACTTGGTCTATGAGTTGGGCGATATTTTTTTCGCCATCACCCACCACATGGGCCGGATCTCTTCTGGCGACTGCGACCAGATTGTCGCCGACAACGAGCAAGCGGAAATCTGCGCCAGGCAGGTAGCGCTCAACAATGATGTTGTAACTGATCTCGTAGGCCAGATCAAAGGCTGCAATCACTTGTTCCCGGGTTTTGAGATTGACGGAAATGCCTTTGCCTTGATTGCCGTCTCTGGGCTTTACAGCCACTGGACCACCAATTTCCTGTGCTGCCGCCCACGCGTCTTCGGCGTCATTGACTGTTCTGCCGTTGGGCACAGGAACGCCCGCTGAATGCAGCAGGGTTTTGGTGAGTTCTTTGTCTTGTGCGATGGATTCGGCGATTGCACTGGTGTCGCTGCTTTCAGCCGCGAGAATTCTGCGTTGTTTGCTGCCATAGCCGAATTGAACCATGCTGCCTTCGGTGAGGCGGCGGTAGGGAATGTTTCTTCGAACGCCGGCGTAAACAATGGAGCCGGTGCTGGGTCCGAGACGAATGTCTTCATCAATTTCACGCATTTGCGCAATGACAGTTGTGCAGTCGTAGTCTTTGCCTGCAGCCACCGCGGCAATCAAGGCTTCTGCATGTTCTACCGCCATGCGGCCCACGGGTTCCTCGGAGTATTGAACCACAGAGAAAAAAGCGCTGCCGTCATCGGTGATGCATGTTTCCTGGAACTCCACTGGGCAACCCGCCGCCCTTTGCAGTTCCAGTGCAACAGCGGTAAACACATGCGCCAGGCTCAGTGCTACAGGGGCGGCTGATTCAATTGCGCTGTTGGCTGTTCGCTTCCTTTGACCTGCGAAATGGTAGGGCAGTTGGCCCAGTTGGGGCAGGTGGGTGCGCAACGCTTGCAACAATGCGCTGTTGTTGGAGAGTGTTTGTTCTTCCGGGGTGCAGGTGACCAGTGTCTCTATGGATGTGAATTGACTCCACAGATTGGGTCCGCGCAGTGCTTTGGCTCGTGAAACCTTCATTTTTTCTTTTTTCCTTAAGCGAAGTTCTGACGGATTTGTTCCGTGGTGAGACCCAGAAAGCTCAGTGCACCGCACACGGCCAGTGCCACAATGGCGCTTTGTCCGGTTTCGGACAGCAGACCGATGGTGTGCACATGGTTGCCTGAATGCAATTCCAGCATGCCTGCATTCAGCACCACGGCCCTTTTGCCGCTGGCAATGTGTTCCTTGACCGCCGCGCTGGGTGAGTGTTGGGTGAAGAGGACGACGTCGCCATCACTGAGGTCGGCCATTTCAAGAACGAGTCTGTCGTCTGCATTGAGAACTGCGCAGCCTGTTTTCAGGACCACATCGATTTGAGTGCGAACCACACCGAAGAGCTTGTCTTCGTCTTCGATATAACGTTCGGGAATGAGGGCTGTTTCGGGTAGGGAGGTCACGATGCCCACATGGCAGCGGTCATAGGCCAAACCTTCGGAAACAATGGTGTAGGGGCTGTTTTCAATGACAGCGGCCTGAACCGCACGGTTGAGCAACACGCGCTGTGAAGCCTCCCAGTGTGCCGCATTGCGGGCATCGATTTGCCTGTCGTTGAAAAACAAGCCGCCTGTGTGCGCCAAGCCGACATCGTGACCTTGCAGGCGCAAACCTTTTGCCACAAGTCGGGCTGTTTCGCTCAAGCCTTCATGTCCTGTGACGCCCACCAGCGGAATGCGACCGTCTGCAGTGGCTGGGAAGAGGTGGTCGATGATGGCTTTGCCAACGGGGCGGGGTGATCCGGAGGCGGGTTTCAGGTGCATCAGCAAACCCGGACCTGCATTGACTTCAACAATGGCGCCTCGGGTTTCAGACAGGGGTTTTGAGGCGTCTTCATTGACCATGTCGATGCCTGCAATGTCCAGTCCGACAACGTCGGCAGCCAGTTCGACTGCAGCAGCCACACTGGGGTGCACAATGTCGGTGATGTCAAAGGAGACGTTGCCGTTGCGTTGAATCAACACTTCAAGACCTGCAGGCGGCACTGAGTCGGGTTCAAAGCCTTGGCGTTTTACTTCGAGTTCTGCGGCTGAGTCGAGGCGGATGGGGTTCAACGGGTGATCTTCAGTGTGGCCCCTTCTGGGGTCTGCGTTCAATTGCAGTTCGATGAGTTGCAACACTGTGGACACGCCATCGCCTGTGACAACGGCGTTTTCTCCGCGGGCGGCGGCAACCAGTTTGCCTCCAACTACCAGCAACCGATGTTCGTTGCCCCTGATGAAACGCTCAACAATGACGCCGCTGCCTTCCTCAACTGCGACCGCATAAGCGGTTGAGACCTGTTCTTCTGTTGAAAGGTTGATGAAAACCCCACGGCCGTGATTGGCATCGCTGGGCTTGACCACCACGGGAAGGCCGATGTCTTGGGCGGCTTCCCACGCATCGGTGGCGCTGTCTACGAGCCGACCTTCTGGCACTGGAATGCCGAGTTGGCTGAGCAGTGTTTTGGTGAGGTCTTTGTCTCTGGAAATGGTTTCTGCAATGGCACTGGTCTGGTCTGTTTCAGCCGTCCAGATGCGGCGTTGAGCCGCGCCGTAGCCGAGTTGTACAAGGTTTCCGTCATTGAGGCGGATGTAGGGAATGTCGCGGTCATCGGCGGCATCAACGATACAGGCGGTGCTGGGACCCAAACATTTGTCGTCCGTCATGTCGCGCAGTTCGTCGATGGCGCCGGAGACGTCATAGGGGCGATCTTCGATGGCGGCCATGACAAGGTCGCGGGCTTTGTAGAGTGCAGCCTTGGTGACGTCTTCATGCCATGCCCTGACGATGACTTTGTACAAACCGCGGATTGAGGTTTCGCGTGCTTTGCCGAACCCGCCGGGCAAGCCTGCGAGATTTTGCAATTCCAGCGCTACGTGTTCCAGAATATGCCCGGGCCAGGTGCCTGTTTCCAGTCGCTGCAAAAACCCGCCCCGCTCGCCAATGGAGCAACGGTGCTCTACAAGGGTGGGAAGCCAATTGGCCAGGCGCTGGGGAAAACCGGGAATTTTATTGGATGGGAAGTCTTCAAGTTCGCCGATATCGACCCAAGCTTCCAAAACGGGACGGTATGTCCACATATTTGGGCCTTTTAGTGTGTGTATGTCAACGAATTCGATGGATTTCTGTTTTGTAGTCATGGAGTTTTTGTTGTGGTCGCGAAGTGTCACGTAAACTCCACTATATAACTCGAAACACCCGCTTTGGTTGACCACCGCGGATAAATGATTGTGAAAAAATGCCATGCAGGCCTACATTCAAAATGATAGCAATTCTCTGACCGTGAATAACAAGCCCGTGCCCTTGTTGGCTGGCGAGCGGGTTTTGGCACGTTTGGAAACCGATCTGGACGAACGCTTGCACTTTAAGCGCGGTGAATTGGTTCTGACCAGCGAGCGTTTGTTGTTTTCCTCTTCATCGGGTTCTGCAAACGCAGCGCTGCCTGCTGTGCAAACCTGGCCTTTGGGGCCCGGTTTGTCCCTTGCCCATTTCGACCATGGCGGCGTTGGCAGCTTGAACCTGCTGGATTCGGGTTTGTTGCAGACAGGTTTTCGCTTCACCTTGGGTCAGAATCTTCAGGCCTTGAAGTTGGTGAAGGCATTTACGGATCTTCAAAACCAGCAGACTTCAGAACAGGCAACCGAGCCTGTTGATGAAGAAGAGTTTGGCGACGATGCCGTTACAGTCTCCCAAGGCAGCCCGACTTGGGCGTTGTTAAAGCTTTGGCGCTTTGCCCGGCCCTACAAGTGGCAATTGTTTCTTGGTTTCTTTTTAACGCTGGCCTCCACTGCGGCCACCATGGTGCCCCCTTACCTGACAATGCCTTTGATGGACGAGGTGTTGATTCCGTTTCAAAACGGTGCGCCCATCGACTTCAACAAGGTGTCGCTTTACTTGAGCGGGCTTTTGGGTGCGGCTTTGTTTGCATGGATTCTGGGTTGGGCAAAAACGTATATCCTGGCTTTGGTCAGCGAGCGCATTGGCGCAGATTTACGAACCACCACCTATGAGCATCTGCTGCAATTGTCTCTGCAATACTTCGGTGGCAAGCGCACAGGAGATCTGATGGCCCGCATCGGCACTGAATCTGACCGGATTTGTGTGTTTTTATCGCTGCATTTGCTGGATTTCGCAACCGATGTGCTGATGATCGTGATGACAGCCAGCATTCTGATTTCGATTAACCCGAGTCTGGCGTTGGTGACCTTGTTGCCCCTGCCGTTTATTGCCTGGCTGATTCATTCGGTGCGGGATCGCCTGCGCCATGGTTTCGAAAAGATTGATCGCATCTGGTCTGAGGTGACCAACGTGTTGGCCGACACCATTCCCGGCATTCGGGTGGTGAAGGCGTTTGCCCAGGAAAAGCGCGAGGTGGAGCGGTTCAGAAACGCAAACCGCAGCAATTTGCAGGTCAACGACAAAGTCAATCGCGTCTGGTCGCTGTTTTCCCCAACGGTGACGCTGCTGACAGAAACCGGTTTGTTGGTGGTCTGGGGCTTCGGGGTCTGGCAAATTTCACGCAATGAAATTACGGTGGGTGTGCTCACGGCCTTTCTTGCTTACATTGGTCGTTTTTACACCCGGCTGGACTCAATGAGTAGGATTGTTTCGGTCACCCAGAAGGCTGCAGCTGGCGCGAAGCGGATTTTTGAGATTCTTGACCACGTATCCAGCGTTCCTGAGCCTGTGAACCCGCTACCGATGCCTGAGGCGACAGGTGCCATTGAATTGAGAAACATTGGCTTTCGGTATGGCAGTCGCTCTGTGATCCGTGATGTGAGTTTGAACATTAAGCCCGGTGAAATGATTGGTCTGGTGGGTCACAGCGGTTCAGGTAAAAGTACCTTGGTGAACTTGATATGCCGTTTTTACGATGTCTCCGAGGGTAGTATTTTGCTGGACGGGCGGGATGTCCGACAAATTTCACT
>JBEIKS010000064.1:0-10719 GCA_040379625.1 Burkholderiaceae bacterium | reverse complement strand
TGCCTCCGTTTGCCCTTTGCCTGAAGCCAGTACGAGCGGCGAAGAGCCGTGGGTGCTGGTGGCGCATGACATTTCCCCTGCCGACATGATGCAGTTGCGGGACCGTTCCGTGGCGGCTTTCGTTACCGACGTGGGTGGTGCAACGTCGCACACGGCTATCTTAGCGCGCAGTTTGAACATTCCCGCGGTGGTGGGTGTGAGCCATGCCAGCACCATGATTCGTCACGGTGAGCTCGCCGTGGTGGATGGCAAGGCGGGTGTGGCGCTCATCGACCCCGATGACATTGTGGTGGAAGAATACCGCCGCAAGAAAGCATTGCTGGCCTTGTCACGGCAACGCCTGCAGAGGCTTAAGGACACACCGACACAAACGGTGTGCGGTTCGCGCATTGAATTGTTTGCCAACATTGAGCTGCCGGAGGACATGAAGCAGGTGATGGAGGTCGGCGCGGATGGCGTGGGTCTGTTCCGCTCAGAGTTCCTGTTCATGAACCGGAAAGACTGGCCGTCCGAAGACGAGCAGTATGAAAGCTACAGTTCTGTGGTGAAAGCCATGAAGGGCCGGACCGTAACGGTGCGCACGCTGGATCTGGGTGCTGATAAAACCTTACAAACCGACGAGGCGCATGCAGCCCCGCCGCCTTCAACCAACACCGCGCTGGGTTTGCGCTCCATTCGTTTTTGTCTGGCAGAGCCCACCATTTTCCTGACGCAATTGCGCGCCATTTTGCGCGCGTCCCTGCACGGGCCTGTGCGAATTTTGTTGCCGATGATCAGCAACACCCGGGAAATAGAGCAGTCGCTGAATTACATTGCGATGGCCAAACAGCAATTGCAGTTAAAGGGGCTTGCCATTGAAGATCCGGTGCCTGTGGGTGCCATGGTGGAGGTGCCGGCGGCTGCGCTGTGCCTGCCGATGCTGACGTCCCGGATGGATTTTCTGTCTGTTGGAACCAATGACCTGATTCAATACGTGCTTGCCATTGACCGGGTTGATGCCAGTGTTGCCTTCATGTATGACCCCTTGCATCCGGCGGTGTTGCGTTTGTTGAACGACACCATTACCGCGGGGCGAAAGGCGGGCATTCCGGTGAGTATTTGCGGCGAGATGGCCGGCGACGTGCGCGTTACCCGGCTGTTGCTGGGCATGGGGCTGAAGAACTTTTCGGTTCACGCCAGCCAGTTGCTTGATGTGAAGGAAGTGGTGCTTAAAACCACCTTGGCCGACATTGAAAAAGCGGTGGGACGGGTGCTGCGCACCCACGACCCGGCAAGAATTGCCATTGCCATGAAACAGATCTCGGACGCCTAGCTTTTTGCCAAGCGCTTCCCGACAGAATACACTCCTAGCCTGATTTTAAAAGTTGATATTCCCGTGAGTTTTCCGTCCTCTTCCGTTGGTCTTGTCAAACCTTTTCCGGTTCGTTTCGAAACGCCGCTGGCGCTGACCTGCGGCCAGGATTTCGGCCCCTATGAGCTGATGGTGGAAACCTACGGTGAATTGAATGCGGACAAATCCAACGCGATATTGGTCTGCCATGCCCTGAATGCGTCACACCACGTGGCGGGCTTTTACGAGGGCACACCCGCCAACATGGGTTGGTGGGACAACATGATAGGCCCGGGCAAACCTGTGGATACGCAGCGGTTTTTTGTCATTGGCGTGAACAACCTGGGGTCGTGTTTTGGTTCTACCGGGCCCAGAACCGTAAACCCCGCGACCGGGCAACCTTATGGCGCCTCTTTTCCGGTGGTCACGGTGGAAGACTGGGTGAATGCGCAGGCCCGCCTGGCCGACCATTTTGGCATTGAGCGCTTCGCCGCTGTGATGGGCGGCAGTCTCGGCGGCATGCAGGCCTTGGAATGGTCGTTGCGCTACCCGAAGCGGGTGGCAAATTGTGCGGTGATTGCTTCCACACCAAAATTGTCGGCGCAAAACATTGCGTTCAACGATGTGGCCAGACAGGCCATTGTTACAGATCCGGATTTTCACGGCGGCGACTATTACAGCCATGGTGTGGTGCCGCGCCGGGGCTTGCGTCTGGCCAGAATGGTGGGTCACATCACCTATTTGTCTGGCGACGACATGTCTGAAAAATTTGGACGTGCCTTGCGGACAGGAGAATACAAATTTGATTATGGTGTTGATTTTGAGGTGGAGTCTTATTTGCGCTACCAAGGCGACAAGTTCGCCGACTACTTCGATGCCAACACCTACCTGCTGATCACCAAGGCACTGGATTATTTCGACCCGGCCCGCCACACGCAGGGGAATCTGACGCTGGCGTTAAAGCCGGTGGAGGCTAAATTCCTGATGGTGTCGTTCAGCACCGATTGGCGTTTTGCACCGGAGCGCACCCGCGAAATGGTGCAGGCATTGCTAAAAAACCAGCGGGATGTGGTGTACGCGGAAATTGATGCACCTCATGGTCATGATGCGTTTTTATTGGCCGATGAGCGCTACCACAATGTGGTGAGAGCCTACTTTGAGCGCGTGGCCGCAGAGGTGGGCGCATGACTCAGGCAAACACATTGCAGCATTACCGCTCAGACCTCGACCTCATTGAACATTGGGTGCCTGTGGGCAGCCGTGTGCTCGATCTGGGTTGCGGAGATGGTTCCTTGCTAGCGCGCCTTAAAAAAAACCGGCAAGTCACCGGTTATGGTGTTGAAATCAACGACGCCAAGGTGTGGCGCTGCATACAAAATGGCGTGAATGTCATACAGCAAGATCTGGAAGCCGGGTTGGCCATGTTTGACGACCAGTCTTTTGATGTGGTTATTTTGTCGCTGACCCTGCAGTCAATGCGCAACACAGAGGAAATTCTCAAGGAAATTTCCAGGGTGGGGCGAGTCGGTATTGTGTCTTTCCCGAATTTCGGACACTGGTTTCATGTCTGGTCCATTGCAACAGGTCACATGCCGGTCAGCAAGCATTTGCCCTATGAGTGGTTCAATACGCCCAACATTCACCTGTGCACGGTGTCTGATTTCGAAATTCTTGCTCAGCGCATTGGTTTGCGCATCACGGGCCGGGAAGTGTTTGCCAACGGCAAGGTGGTGAATTTTTTACCGAACCTGCGTGGCACTTTGGCTGTTTTTTCCTTCACCTCGGTTGTTTGAGGGTGTTTTTAATGCACCTTTTTCTGTTTTT
Organism: Burkholderiaceae bacterium; assembly: GCA_040379625.1. GTDB lineage: Bacteria > Pseudomonadota > Gammaproteobacteria > Burkholderiales > Burkholderiaceae_B > SXZD01. Next base: position 7,565 of record JBEIKS010000064.1, on the reverse strand, counting down.
TTCTAATTGACGTTTACGTAAACGTAAAGCAGTATTCTGGTTACCATTTACAAGAATAAAGTTTTCAGAGGCGATCATGACCAATTTATCCGATGCCAACGCATTGCAGGGCGAAGACCCCAATACCCACGCACCTGTGCACAAAGTCAGGTTTGTCACGGCGGCGTCCTTGTTTGACGGACATGACGCTTCCATCAACATCATGCGGCGAATTTTGCAGGGCATGGGCGCTGAAGTGGTGCACTTGGGTCATAACCGTTCTGTGGATGAAATTGTGACGGCTGCGCTGGAAGAGGATGTTCAGGGCATTGCCGTGAGTTCTTATCAGGGCGGGCATACCGAGTTTTTCAAATACATGATGGACCAGCTGCGCAGCCGCGGTGGAGAACACATCCGGGTGTTCGGCGGTGGTGGCGGCGTCATTATTGCCTCTGAAATACAAGCGTTGCAGGCCTACGGCGTAACGCGCATCTACAGCCCGGAAGATGGCCAGAAAATGGGTTTGCAGGGCATGATTGCAGACATGTTGCGTCGCGCTGATGTGGACATTACACAGGCCTATGCCAAAGATGTTTCTAGCCTGCAGGGGCACAGTGAAGCGGCATGGCGGGCGTTGTCGCGCACCATTACCGCCATTGAGGCGGGCACCTGTTCCGGGGATGTGTTGTCGGCCTTGGGCGAAACGGCGAAAACAGCAAAAACGCTGGTGCTGGGCGTAACCGGTACCGGCGGTGCCGGAAAATCCAGCCTGACCGATGAGTTGATTCGCCGCTTCCGTCTCGACTTGGGCGACAGCCTCAGTGTGGCGGTGATTTCAATTGATCCGTCGCGCCGCAAAAGCGGCGGCGCCTTGTTGGGTGACCGCATCAGGATGAATGCCATTAACCCTTGGCCGCGGTTTGGTGTCGATGGCACCGTTAAGGACACGGGACGCAAGGTCTTCATGCGTTCGCTGGCAACACGGGCCGCCGGCAGTGAAATTTCAGCTGCCCTGCCGGGTGTGCTGGCCGCGTGCAAGGCTGCGGGCTTTGATCTGGTGGTGGTTGAAACGTCTGGCATTGGTCAGGGCGATGCCGCCATTGTGCCGCATGTGGACACCAGCCTGTATGTAATGACGCCAGACTTCGGTGCCGCCAGCCAGTTGGAAAAAATCGACATGCTCGACTTCGCCGATGCGGTGGCCATCAACAAATTCGATCGCAAGGGATCCTTGGACGCCCTGCGTGACGTTTCCAAGCAGGTGCAACGCAACCGCGAAGCTTGGATGGAGCCGCTGGAGCACATGCCAGTGTTTGGAACCCAGGCCAGCCGTTTCAACGACGACGGCGTGACCGCTTTGTACCAGCACCTCAGGGATGCCTTGGCTGCAAAAGGCTTGCCTGTGGTGGCCGGTCTGTTGCCTGTGGTGAGCACCCGATGCTCCACGGCGCAGCAACCCATAGTGCCCGGGCAACGGGTGCGCTATCTGGCTGAAATTACCGAAACGGTGCGGGGGTACAAGCAGCGTGTCAGGCAGCAGGCGGGGCTGGTGCGTGAAATTGAGCAGTTAAGGGCGTCGCAACGCATGCTGGCGGCAGGCGCCACGGCACAAACGGACTCTGGCGATGCGCAGGCAGCATTGGAACGGCTGGCAGCCACGCGCGAAGCGCGGCTTGAGCCGTGGGTGAAGCAGACATTGGCGCAGTGGCAGGACACACAGGCCGCTTATGCCGGCGATGAACATGTGGTGCGCATTCGCGACCGTGACATTCGCACCGCGCTGACCCATACCACCCTGTGCGGCAATAAAATACGCAAGGTCAGTCTGCCAAAATACGAAGACGCCGCCGAATTGTTCAAATTTCTGGCGCTGGAAAACTTGCCCGGTTATTTTCCGTTCACCGCTGGTGTGTTTCCGTTCAAGCGTGAGGGTGAAGACCCCACCCGCATGTTCGCCGGTGAGGGCGATGCTTTTCGCACCAACAAGCGCTTTCACTTGCTCTCAGAGGGCATGCCGGCCAAACGCTTGTCAACGGCTTTTGATTCAGTGACCTTGTATGGCAACAACCCCGACCCCAGGCCCGACGTTTACGGCAAGGTGGGCAACAGCGGGGTGAGCATTGCCACGCTGGACGACATGAAAGTGTTGTATTCAGGGTTTGACCTGTGCGACCCGGCCACCAGTGTTTCCATGACCATCAACGGGCCGGCACCGACCATTTTGGCCATGTACTTGAACACGGCCATAGACCAGCAGGTGGACAAATTCAAGGCTGAGCAAGGCCGCGAACCTTCGGCGCAAGAACGCACCACTTTGGAGGCCAAAACCCTGGCCGCCATACGCGGTACCGTTCAAGCCGATATTCTCAAGGAAGACCAAGGGCAGAACACCTGCATTTTTTCAACAGAATTCAGCTTGAAGGTGATGGGTGACATTCAGCAGTATTTTATTGACCATCAAATTCGCAATTTTTATTCCGTCTCCATTTCCGGCTACCACATTGCAGAAGCGGGTGCGAACCCGATTTCCCAGTTGGCATTTACTTTGTCCAATGGTTTTACTTTTGTAGAGGGCTATTTGGCCCGCGGCATGAAAATTGATGATTTTGCGCCCAACTTGAGTTTCTTCTTCTCCAACGGCATGGACCCCGAATACACCGTGCTGGGCCGTGTGGCACGCCGCATTTGGGCGGTGGCCATGCGCGAACGCTACGGCGCCAATGAGCGCAGCCAGAAGCTGAAATACCACATTCAAACCAGTGGCCGATCGCTGCACGCCCAGGAAATTGCGTTCAACGACATTCGCACCACGCTGCAAGCCTTGATTGCGGTTTATGACAACTGCAACAGCCTGCACACCAACGCTTATGACGAGGCCATCACCACGCCCACCGAAGAATCTGTGCGCCGTGCCATGGCGATACAAATGATTATTAACCGCGAGTGGGGTCTGGCGAAAAACGAAAACCCGAATCAGGGCGCTTTTGTGATGGATGAACTCACCGAGTTGGTGGAGGAGGCGGTGCTCTCCGAGTTTGAGCGCATTTCCGAACGTGGCGGTGTATTGGGTGCTATGGAAACCGGTTACCAGCGCGGCAAGATTCAGGACGAATCCATGCATTATGAGATGCTAAAGCACACCGGTGAATTGCCCATTATCGGCGTCAATACCTTCAGAAACCCGCAGGGCGAAACCGTGCCGGCCAGTTTGGAGTTGGCCCGTTCAACCGACAACGAAAAACAAAGCCAACTGACTCGCTTGGCAAGTTTTCATGCGCAACATGCGGATGTGAGTCAGGCGGAACTGGAATCGCTAAAAGCCTGTGTGATGAACAACGGCAATGTATTTGCCGCGCTGGTGCGCGCCGTTCGGGTGTGTTCCTTGGGGCAGATCACCGCTGCCTTGTTTGAGGTGGGGGGGCAGTACCGACGCAGCATGTAAACGCGGTGCTCAGGGTTTTTCTTCGGTGGGTGCTTCTGTGGGCGGCGGCATTTCCCGGATCATGCGGTCAATGTCGCTTTCGCCTTTTTTGCTGGTGGCAAGAAAGGTCATTGGGCTCACCACTTCTGCGGTTGAGTTCAAGGCATCGGGCACCATTTTCGCGGTTTCTGTAATAACGTCCGGCAGCATATCGACGGTAGAAGAGACAGTGCTGGAAATGGCGTCTGGAATTTTTTCCAGCGCATGACCGATGGCGCCTGGAATTTCAGACACGGTGCTGACGATGTTGCCGGGCAAGTCCGCCACCGAGGTGACAATTGCGCTGGTTTTGTCGCCTGTCCATTCCGCCCAGTCTTTGACGCGGTGAATCTGCCGCTTGAACATGGTGTCGAAAACCGCCATCTGTTCATGCATGAATTCGCGAATCACGGCGCCGGCACCAGACGGCGGCAGGCATAAGTGCGCCTCGCATTCGCCCTGCCCCGATTCCACTTCCATGCCCGCCTTGAAAGCGATTTTCAGCATGCTTTCGTTTTCCATCAGGCAGTGGATAAAAATTCTTTCTATGCCTTCCACCCGTGCGTGGTTGGTGGCGCGGGCAAATAAAATACTGCCGATGCCGTGCCCGCGAAACTCGGGGTCTACGGACAAACCCAGCTCACCAGCTTTCAAGCCTTGATATTCCAGAATGGCGAGGTGGCAGAACGCGCGCAGCCGCCGGTTTTGGTCGAACACGCCGAACAGCGCATCTTTTTCAAAGTCGATGGATTCGATGTAGCGGGTAACGCCTGCATCCGAGAGCTTGTTGCCGAAGCGCAAGCGCCGGTCTTCGCTGCCCAGTGATAGCATATGGTCAAGAATCTGTTCCGATTCGTTTTTTGACAAGGCCTTGATGGGCACTTGTGGCAAACCGAGCAGACTGGCGGCCCGACGGGCAATGCGACCGTCGACGTCAAACCATTCGATGGAATCTTCAGACATCTTGTTTACCTTGTTTACTTTCTTTGTGTAGCGATTACCTGCCGTTATGAAAAACCTGTTGCCAGCGCAAATGACCGACAATCCTAAGATAAACCATCTGGGGCTGACTGACTACACGTGCGTGTGGTCCGACATGAAAACCTACACCGTTGGTCGCACGCCGGACTCCGCCGATGTTATTTGGCTGACACAACATCACCCAGTCTACACCCTGGGGTTGGCGGGCCTGCACAGCCATGTGCTTGATGCAGGCCACATACCGCTGGTAAAAACAGACCGTGGCGGACAGGTCACCTACCACGGCCCTGGTCAGTTGGTGGTTTACCCCTTGCTGGACTTAAGGCGTTACGGCTTGAGGGTGCGGGAATATGTGACGCTGCTGGAGCAAGTGCTGATTGACACCTTGTGCGAAATCGGCCTGCCTCATGCCTGCAGAAAGGAGTCTGCGCCAGGGGTCTACCTGCCCTGGGACAGTGCGCCCGGCGGCTTGGCCAAAGTGGCTGCCTTGGGCATCAAGGTGCGGCAAGGCTGCGCCTATCATGGCTTGTCACTGAATGTGGACATGGATTTACAACCCTTTCTTGGTATAAACCCTTGCGGTTACGAAGGACTCAAGACGGTGGATTTGAAATCTGCCGGTGTTAAAATAGGAATGGATGATGTCTCAGACAGATTAACGCGACATCTATTGACAGGTCTGCAGCAGGCGCGATCCGCCGAGCAGGCCACCAGTGCCATGCCATAAGCAGCTATTCCCAAGGAGTTTTAATGTCCAACCCACCGGTTGTCGATCCCACCCAGAAGCAAAAGGCTGCCGCCAAAACAGCACGCATTCCCATCAAGATTGTTCCTGCAGAAACCTTGAAAAAACCGGACTGGATCCGCGTTAAAGCGGCATCGCCCACAGGCCGTTTTCATGAAATCAAACAAATATTGCGCGAGCACAACTTGCACACTGTGTGCGAAGAGGCTTCCTGCCCCAATATTGGCGAGTGTTTTGGGAAAGGCACGGCCACCTTCATGATCATGGGTGACAAATGCACCCGTCGTTGCCCCTTTTGTGATGTGGGTCATGGCCGACCAGATCCGCTTGATGCCAGCGAACCTGAAAACCTTGGCAAAACCATTGCGGCGCTGCGCCTGAATTATGTTGTGATTACTTCCGTGGACAGAGACGATCTGCGCGATGGCGGTGCCGCCCATTTTGTGGAGTGCATCAGCAAAACCCGCGAATATTCGCCAAGCACCCGCATTGAGGTGTTGGTGCCCGATTTTCGGGGCCGTCTGGACCGCGCGCTGGGTATTTTTGAACAAGCGCCCCCTGATGTCATGAATCACAACCTGGAAACGGTGCCGCGGCTGTACAAGGAGGCCAGACCGGGTTCAGATTACGCCCATTCCCTGAAATTGCTGCAAGATTTTAAAAAATCGCATCCCAATGTGCCAACCAAGTCTGGACTGATGTTAGGCTTGGGGGAAACCGATGATGAGATTCTTCAGGTGATGCGCGACATGCGTGCACATCAAGTGGACATGCTGACTTTGGGTCAGTACCTGGCGCCTTCGGCGCACCATTTGCCTGTTCGCCGCTATGTACACCCTGACACATTTGCGATGTTTGAAAAGGCAGCCTACGATATGGGCTTCCAGCATGCGGCTGTGGGCGCTTTGGTGCGTTCAAGCTACCATGCAGACCAGCAAGCGCATCAATCCGGCTTGGTTGAAGGGGCTGTGTAAAGATTGTTTAGGGTTGGCCTGTCTCAAGCGGTCGGTTTTTCTGGAAAATCAGAGCATTCGGATTTATAGATAAAAAAAGCAGTTAGACACATGACAGGAGCATTGCAATGACCCCGATGGAAAAGATGTTCGACAGCGCAAGGGCGTTGCCGTCCATCCCCAGAGTGTTGCAGGAAGTTCTCGCAACGCTGAACAAGAGAGACGTGGAGATTTCGGAAATCACCACCCCGCTGCAAAAAGACCCTGCCATGTCAGCCAAGGTGCTGCGTCTGGCCAATGCGGCGCATTTCGGCTTGCAAAAAAAGGTCAGGGGCGTTGATGACGCCATTACTTTGGTCGGACTTGATGCCGTGCGCACGCTGGTGATCGCTTCCGGCCTGATTGGCAGTTTCACCTCCATTCCCGGCTTTGACATGGGACGTTTCTGGAAAATCAGTCTGTTGTCCAGTTACATTGCCAAAGATTTGGCCCGCAAAGTTCGCGTAGACCCGGAAACCTCCTACACAGCAGCGTTGATGCATGGTTTGGGTGTGCTTTCAATTCATGCGGTATTTCCTGAAGCGGCCTTGGAAATAGACGGTACCTGCAAAGACCAGTCTGCTTCAGACCGCGCCATGCTGGAAAAAGAGAAATTGGGTTTTCACCACGGTGAGGTGGGTGCTGAAATTGCGCTGCGCTGGAAGTTGCCGGACGAGATTTGCCAGACCATTCGCCATTACGTTCAGCCTTTGGCCGAGGGGGCTCCAAAAACAGCGGCGGTGGTGCATGCGGCCATTAATTTGGCCATTGATCTGGAAGATGAGGTACCGGTGGACGATTGGGGCAAGCGTTTGCAGCCTGAAATCGACAAACTGCTTGCCATCGACTGGGACGCTATCCGCTACAAGGAAGAGTATGTCCGCAACCAGCACAAACTGGCCGCAGACGCAGTTTCCTGATTTGACCAGCGGGGTTTTGCAAACCCCGCCTTAATGACACCCTGACTATATTTTAGTTAAATCGGCAGCGCCGAAACAATCGGCGCCAGCGGATTTTCTCCGGCCGCCGTTGAGTTGATGGCGGACGTGACCTGATTGGTCACCAAGTCCAATTCAGGCACTGTGGTAGGAATTTCGGTGCCGTTGCCTACAGGCAAAGGTCCAATGGGCGAAGGGCCTTCTAAAATTCCGGTGGCTTGTTCAAGCACAGGCCCCAGCAGTGGGACATTGTCGATCGGTTCGCCGCCCCCGCCTGAAGTTCCGCCGGTCACTGCATCTATCGGCAACGCGCCCTCAAGTTGAGCCACCACATCACCGATGACGGGTATTCCGGCCAGTGCGGCAGGTCCCTGATCTATCAGGTCTCCAAGCAGTGGAACGCCTTCCAGAGGATTGCTGCCACCGTCTGGCAAGCCGCTGCCGAGCGCGCCGGAAAGCGCATCGGTCAC
>JBEIKS010000063.1:0-10825 GCA_040379625.1 Burkholderiaceae bacterium | reverse complement strand
GTTAAAACCGAGGTAGTACAGGCTGGTGGCCAGCGAGGTTTCCAGCTTGATGCCTTTGTCTGCCATGTCCGTGGTAAGGCCGGCAGCACCATCAACGGAGGCCCGGATCACTTGGTCAAAGGCGTCTGAACTGACACCCGAACTGTCGTAGTAGCCCTGAAGAAACTTATTCCAGTAGGGAATGCCTTCTTTTTCACGGGTGAACACCACGCGGTCAATGAAGGGAATGGGCTTGCCGGCGTCTTTTAGCAGACCTGCAGCGGCATCGCCCTCCTCGCCTTCAGACGGATATTGTTCACCCCGGTAATTCGGATTGCGGGTAAGCACCATGCGGCTGTTCGGATCGTTTTCCGTCAGCATGTAAGGCCCTGTACCCACCGGCCACCAGTCAAGTGTCAGGTTTTTGGCGGCAAAGCCAGGCTGGCTGTAAAACTGGTCGGCTTCCCAGGCAATGGGTGCAAAAAACGGCATGGCCAGCCAGTAAACAAACTGCGGGTACTTGCCCTTGATGCGAATCTGAAACCGGTGGGAGTCAAGAACCTTCACGCCTGTCAGATCAACCTTGCGTAAATCCAACCAAGGCAAATCTGCGCTGGCGGTGGGGAGGCCTTGCGCCTTGCGTTGCTTTTTAAGTTGCGCATCTTCGCGCTTTAACTGCTCGCCGAGTTCTTTTAAGCCTTCAATGTATTCAGCCATGTGACCGAATATGGGCGACACAATTCGGGGGTGAGCCAGACGCTTGATTTCATAAACGAAATCTTCTGCCAACAGTTCGCGGGTGCCTGACAGGGGAAAATCTGCCGGCTTGAAAAAATCGCGGGACGCCTCTTCAGTAAGATTCAAATAGGCCGGTGCACCCTCGGCAGTTTTTGCAAATGCCGGATGCGGTGCATAAAGAATGCCGCTCTGAATTTCTATGGTGTAGAGACTGACAGCGACTTTGTCATCGGCTGTGTTGTCTGGCAGTGGTTTGCCGTTGGCATCCAGATAAACCGGTACAGGCATGCGCGCTGCAGATTGCGGAATCAGGGTGTAGGGCCGTTTCAAGTAATGGTATTGAAACGGTGCCTCGTACATCTGATAGGTGAACTCTGCTTCATCGGAGGTATAGGACTGCGCAGGGTCAAGGTGCTTCGGGCGTGCAGTAAACGCTGTGTAGAGCACTTGCTGCTGGTCGGATTCACCGACGTAGGGGCTATTCCAGACTTGGCCGCAAGCGGTGAGCAACAAAGCGACCCCGCCGATGCCGACCTGCCTGAGCGTTTTGGCAACGCTGCCCTGATATTTAAACTTCAACCCACCCACGAACGCTCCGGCCCCGTGTCTGCGTGTATCCAGCCACCGCCGTTGGAACCCACACGGAAGTAGAAACCCACCCCACCGGCCTTGAAGCCTTGTATGAGTTGCCCCAACACCTGCGGATGCAGACCGTTGAGTTTAAAGTCTGCGGCCTTGGCCTGTGTGTGCAAAGACTGGCGTGCCGCCGGTAGCCCTTTTTCAATGAGCTTGCTGTTGGTGGCCACTGTTCTGAAACCGGAGGTAACTTCCAGAGGCGCGGCAAAACCGTAGCGCCGGCAAAACGCCTGTGCGGCCCAGAGGGTGTCGATGAGTTGGGGGTCGATTCTGGCGGTCTGGTTGGCTTGCACGTCGCGCAGCAACGAACAGATTTGTTCGTAGGCTGAGGAGTCGCGCTCACCGTCTTTCCAGTAGGTCAGCCCCACACGGTCGCCACTTTGGGGGCGCACCATTTGCAATTGCCGAGGTTGCGCCCAGAACGCGACGTCCACGAGGCTGGCATCAAAGAGGTCTGGCGGGGGCATGTTGTTGCCGCCACGCTCGCCATTGGGCCCTTGCGCCCAAGCAGCCTTGACCCGCATGGCATCGGTGGCACCCACCAATGCAAGCGTAGAAAAGGCCGAAATGAATTTTCTTCTGTCCTCAAACATACGTCATTTTTTACGTCAATTGTTGAAAGTGAATACTTCAGAACTTACTTGAACTTTATAATAGCTGTTTTACCAGAGAACTTTCAGCATGTCATCCTCCCCATTGCGTATACGCACCCGTTTTGCCCCAAGCCCCACCGGTTACTTGCACTTGGGCGGCGCCAGAACCGCATTGTACAGTTGGGCATTCGCCCGCCACCACAAGGGCGATTTTATACTGCGCATTGAAGACACCGACCTGGAACGCTCAACCCCTGAGGCGGTGCAGGCCATCATGGACGGCATGCATTGGTTGCAACTGGATTATGACGAAGGCCCGTTCTTTCAGATGCAACGCATGGAACGCTACAAGGCGGTGATCTCTGACATGCTGGCACAAGGCAGCGCTTACCTCTGCTACAGCACACCAGCCGAAGTGGAAGCCATGCGTGAAGCCATGCGCGCCCGCGGCGAAAAGCCCCGCTACGACGGCACCTGGCGGCCCGAACCCGGCAAACAGTTGGGGGTACCACCTGCGGATGCAAAACCCGTGATCCGCTTTCGCAACCCGCAAGACGGTGAAGTGACCTGGCATGACATGGTCAAAGGCAGCATCACCATCAGTAACCGCGAACTCGACGACCTGATCATTGCCCGCCCCGATGGCACACCCACCTACAATTTTTGCGTGGTGGTAGACGACTGGGACATGAAAATCACCCACGTAATTCGCGGCGATGACCACATCAACAACACGCCGCGCCAAATCAATATCTTGAAAGCGCTGGGTGGCGAGTTACCGGTGTATGGCCATTTGCCAATGATTTTGGGCCCGGATGGCGAAAAGCTTTCAAAACGCCATGGCGCCGTCAGCGTGACGCTTTATGACGAAGCCGGTTTTCTGCCGGATGCCATGGTGAACTACCTCGCCCGCTTGGGCTGGAGCCACGGTGACGATGAACTCTTTAGCCGCGAGCAACTGGTGGCATGGTTCGATGCAGATCACCTTTCAAAATCTGCCGCCCAATTCAACCCTGAAAAACTGGCCTGGGTAAATGCCCACTACATGAAGCAACTGCCCATTGAAACGCTCTGCGAGCAAATCCTGCCGCGCTTGAATGCGCTGGGCTTTGACATTGCAAAGGGCCTGAGCTGGCGGATGTACTTCGTCTGGTGTTGGAGCGTGCCAACACACTGGTGGCATTGGCACAAGAAGCGGCGCTGTTTTACAGAACCCCGGAAAACGTGGCGGAAAAACTCAGCCCCTTGCTGGATGAAACCGTTTCGAAAGCAATCGCAGACTTTGCGCAGCAATTGGCCGCTGTGGAATGGAGCAAGGAAGCCATTGCAGCACTGATCAAAACCACGCTGACTGCGCACGGCCTGAAAATGCCGAAGCTGGCCATGCCACTGCGTGTGTTGCTGACGGGCGAAACACAAACGCCTTCCGTGGATGCACTGATGACGCTGATGGGCCGGGAACAGGTGATTGCACGCCTTACCGCAGCCTGAGCGCAACAAGCCTTGGCTAAGCTACAAAGCGCGCTCGATGAAGTCTTTTGGCACCGTTGAGCGCGGTACTTTTTGTTCGAACCAGGCGCGCACGTTTTGCTCCAAGCCGATGCCGTGCATGAAGTTGTAGAGCGCCTTGTTCAAGCCGCGACCCAACGCATCGTGGTCTACCCCGGTGGGGTCTGTAAACCCCACATCGTTTTTTGCAAACCCGCCCGGCGGCAAAGGCAGCAACTGTACGCCATATTCTTCAGGGTTCTTCCCCACAGGCGAATGAACGGTACAGGCAAAGCGGTGAAAGTAGCCCGACTGTATGCAACCGGCGGCAAACAACTGACGCACGTATTCCAGTGCATCCACAGTGTCTTGCAGGGTTTGCGTCGGAAAACCGTACATCAAATACGCATGCACCAAAATCCCGGCGTCGCTGAAACCCTTGGTGACGCGTGCAACCTGCTCCACGGAAACCCCTTTTTTCATCAGCTTGAGCAAGCGGTCTGAGGCCACCTCCAAACCGCCACTGATGGCAATGCAGCCACTGTCGGCCAATTGCTGGCACAACTCAGGGGTGAAGGATTTTTCAAACCGGATATTGCCCCACCAGGAGATGGAAACATTGCGCTCCTGCAGTTCAGCGGCGAGGGCTTTGAGCGCTTTGGGGGGGGCGGCTTCGTCCACAAAATGAAAACCGGTCTGCCCGGTTTCGGCCACGATGCGCTCAATGCGGTTCACCAGTTCAGTGGCTGTGGTGCCTTCATAGCGGGAAATATAGTCGAGGCTGACATCGCAAAAGCTGCATTTTTTCCAGTAACAGCCATGGGCCACTGTCAGTTTGTTCCAGCGGCCATCGCTCCATAAACGGTGCATGGGGTTGAGCATGTCCAGCAAAGACAAATAGCTGTTCAGGGGCAGGCCATCCCAGGTGGGCGTACCCACTTCAGAAAACGGCACATCGGCTTCGGCCAGGTTGATGTACTGGACTTGCCCCTGCGCATTGCGGACAAAGGTTCTGACCAGCCGCGATTGCCCCCGCTTGCCCTGCAAATGTTCCAGCAGTGCCAATAAGGGTCGCTCGCCAGCGTCCAGGGTTACAAAATCGACATAATCAAACAGGCGCGGGTCTGACAATTCCCGCAACTCGGTATTTACATACCCCCCGCCCAATACAACGGGCGTGCCGGGGTGATGCGCCTTGATGGCTTGGGCAATGCGCAGGGCTGCGTAAACGGCGCCGGGAAACGGCACGGACAACAACACCACTTGAGGCTGATGCTGCTTGAACGTTTGCAATGACAAATCGACCAGCAAACGGTCCACCAGCGTAAAGGGTTGCGCCAACGCATTTGACAGCGGATCGAAGGTGGGTTGGCTGCCGGCCAGCGATTCTGCATAACGCACAAATTCAAAACGCGGATCGATGGCATCGCGCACCACATCGGCGAGGTCGTTCAGGTAAAGCGTGGTCAGATGCCGCGCCTTGTCTTGCGACCCCAAGGCACCGAAGGCCCAGGCCAGCGGATCGCCACCGTCTTCATCCACATAAACATCAAGCCCTTCAAAACGCGGACCTTCCGGCAAAAAATTGCGAAGATTGATGCGGTGGGCCAGCGTGCTGTCTTTTCCCTGCAAAAAACGCAGGGTGGGCGTGATGGTGCTCTTATAGCGTGCAAACTGCTCCATGAACAAAGCAACGCGTTCGGTCACCGCTTCCTGCGCCTCAATCTCTGCTGCAATGGCATCCAGGCCTTCAGTAGAAAACAAGGCAAGCACCAAACCCAATGCGATGTCGGCTTGCACCGCATCAACCTGACGCGAGCGCAGAAAACCGGTGATGTAAGCGGTGGAGGGGTAAGGCGTGTTGAGCTGCGTCATGGGGGGGATGAGCGACAGCACGCGGAAGGAAACATTCGACATTCACGGATTATCGGTGATGCCGGTTTGCCGGGTCAAATAAGCGCGTGCAATGCGGTGCGTCTGTATAATTGAAGCTCCCCCAGCAATTCCCCCAGAAACGGCACACTCATTATGTCCAGACCTCCTTTCGACCCCACACTGTGGCATCCGGAAACCATCGCAGTACGGGGTGGCTCTGTCCGCTCGCAATTCGGTGAACACTCTGAAGCCATGTACCTGACCTCCAGTTTTGTATTTGAGTCGGCAGCGCAGGCCGCCGCCAGATTTTCCGGTCAGGAAGAAGGCAATGTGTATGCTCGCTTCACCAACCCGAGCGTCACCATGTTTGAAGAAAGACTGGCACAACTCGAAGGTGCGCAAGCGTGTCTGGCAACCGCCTCTGGCATGGCGGCCATTACCACCACGTGCATGGGTTTGCTTTCTCAGGGCGACCACATTGTTTCTTCGAAAAGCATCTTTGGTGCAACCGTGCAGTTGTTTGCAACAGTACTGACACGTTTCGGAATCACCACCACATTTGTAGAAGGCACAGACATTGAACAATGGGCCGCTGCAGTGCAACCCAACACCAAAATGTTTTATGTGGAAACACCTTCAAATCCGCTGACTGAAATCATTGATTTAAAGGCCATGAAAACGATTACGGAAAAACATGGCATCACTTTGGTGGTTGATAACTGTTTCTGTACGCCGGCATTACAAAAACCTTTTGAATGGGGTGCCGATGTCGTCATTCACTCCGCAACGAAATACCTCGATGGACAAGGCCGGGTATTGGGCGGTGCCATTGTGGGAAGCAAAACATTGCTGAAAGAAAAAATACTGCCGATTTTAAGAACTGCGGGGCCTTCTTTATCAGCATTTAATGCGTGGGTGTTGTTAAAAGGTTTGGAAACTTTACAAATCAGAATGGACAAGCAATCTGAAAATGCCCTCTTCATTGCGAAATGGCTGGAAGCGAATCCGAATGTTCGAAAGGTTTTTTATCCTGGCCTGCCAAGTCATCCACAATATGAACTGGCTTGCGCTCAACAAACATCAGGGGGTGCAATTGTTTCATTTGAGGTGGTTGGCGATACACCAGAGACAGGCCGGGCAAATGCCTGGAAGGTGATAGACCAGACGCAAATGCTTTCAATTACAGCCAACTTGGGAGACACCCGCACCACCATTACCCACCCGGCTACCACCACCCATGGCAGACTGACACCTGAGGCAAGAAACGCCGCCGGCATTAGTGAAAACCTGATTCGTATTGCGGTGGGTTTGGAAAAAGAAACCGATGTATGCACCGATTTAGCGCATGGTTTTAAAATGTTTTAAATAAGCGTATTTACTTGATGGTGTGGTGCGCATTGTTGAAATGCGCACCCTTCAGACCGCATGGCGGGCCTGACTTTATACCTTCAATTCGTCCAGTGTTTTACCGGCTGAAATAGCGTCGTTCAACCAAATGGGACGCTTGCCACGCCCGCTCCAGGTTTGAGCCGTATTATCAGGATTGCGGTAGCGGGCAGGCACAGGCGCCATTTCTTTACGCACGCGCACTTTGGAACCACCCAGTTCTGCGAGTAAGTCCTCAACTTTCAAACCTTTTTCCTGAGCAAGACGTTTGATTTCTTCAATGGCGGCCATCTTGTTTTGGCGGCGAGCGATTTCTGAATCAATGTCTGTGCGCAGCGACTGCAACTCAGAGGAAGACATCAGGGAAACATTAATTTTGGGCATGAAAAATCCTTCGGTTTGATTAATTGTGTATTCATAATAATACAAATTATCAATCCGTCAATCTATTTAATTTAAAGAAACTAGATTTGTTTTTATAAAAACTCTAAATAATGCCCAATTACTTCGTCTAAAACACCCCGATATTGGCTGCAGTAAATAATGTGGTTCCAACCAGAACGACGCCCACCTCCGCCACGCCATCGCCGTTCAGGTCTGCATAAAGCGTACGCTGTGCAACATCGAATTTCGCAGAAGCCTGTCCACTTCCCAAATAGGCCCCCGTCACCAACGCAATGGTTCCGCCAGCCAAGGCTCCAGTCTGAAATAGCAACTGATCACCGCCTGCGCCGGTTTTAAATCCGCTGATGACATCCTGAGCCGTTACAAGCGAATCGCTGGCTGCCGTGAAATAAAAAGATTCAACCGCCGTACTGGCCTGCACGGTGTCTGCACCGCCGCCCAAGGTGACTGAAATGGGTCCGACACTTTGCAGAACCACCACATCCGCAGCACTGCTGCCAATCACCGTTTCAACGGCTGACACGCTGACAGAACCGGCACCGATGATGGTGACCGTGTCCACGCCGGTGCTGCCGACCACACGCTCGACGCCTGAAACGGCAATGCTGGAGGGGGTAATTAAATTGATTTTGTCTGAAAAGCGGGAACCAATGACGGTTTCAACATCCAGAACGCTCATTTCGCCAAACGCAGCCATGGTGATGATGTCGGTGCCGGCAGTGCCTATCACGCGTTCCACCTTTTCAACAATCAGATTGCCTGCATTGAGCAAGGTCACTGTGTCGCTGCCG
The DNA here is from genome assembly GCA_040379625.1 of Burkholderiaceae bacterium. Taxonomy (GTDB): domain Bacteria; phylum Pseudomonadota; class Gammaproteobacteria; order Burkholderiales; family Burkholderiaceae_B; genus SXZD01. The sequence goes on along the minus strand of JBEIKS010000063.1, from coordinate 2,934 downwards.
ACTGAGCCAATGACGCTTTCAACATCGCTGACGCGAATGCTGGCGGTGCTGATCAGGTTGATGATGTCTGTGCCTGTTGAACCCAGCACAGTTTCCATGCGGGAAACAAACAGCGTGCCTGACGTGAGCAGGTTGAGAACATCCAGGCCCGAGGTTCCAATGACAGTTTCAACGTCACTGGTGCTCAGGGCGCCGGTGGAAAGCATGATGATCTGATCGGTGGAACCTGCTGAGCCCAACACGGTTTCTACACTCGAAATGTTCATTTTCAGGGAATTGAGCATTTGCACGGTGTCGGTAACCGCCGCGGTGCCCACCAAGGTTTCAACATCCAGAACGCTGATGGCGCCCGCACTCAAAAGACGAACAACATCACCGGAAAACCGCGCACCAATCACAGTTTCAATGGCGGAAACATACACCACGCCGGGCGTCAGCAGGGTCAGTACATCGCGAGTGCCGGCAGAACCCAGCACGGTATCAATGTTCTGGGTAACCACTGAAGACTCGGTCATGAAACTCAGGTTGTCCAACCCGGCTGTGCCCACCACGGTTTCAACGGCACTGATGAAAAGCGCGCCGCTGGTTTTCATGGTGAGAATGTCTGTTCCTGTGGAACCTAGAACGCTTTCAATGCGGGAAATATCAAGTGCACCGGCCACCATCAGGGTCAGTACGTCTGCACCCGTGGAACCAATGACATAGTCAGCCGATGAAACACTGACAGCGCCTGAGGACAAGAGCGTAATTTCGTCGCGTCCGTTGGTGGCAATAATGGTGTCTATATCGCGAAACGCCATGACACCCGAGGTTTGCAACCTGACAATATCCGCACCCGTGGTGCCGATGACAGACTCTACTCTGGCCACCGTCAAGCTGCTTGCCGTCAGCAAAGTGACTGCGTCCACGCCCGTAGAACCCAGCACGGTTTCAACCGCTGAGACCGAAATGACGGAGGCGCTCTGCAGGGTGACAATATCGCTGCCGGTACTGCCCACCACCGTGTCAATGCGGTTCAGGGCAATGCTGCCTGCCGTCAGTAGATTGACAATGTCTACGTTGTTGACCGTACCGTTTACAAACTCAACGGCTGAGACGGACACCGTACCACCTGCCAGTAAATTGACGGTGTCACGGTCTATGGAACCAACAACGCTTTCAACGCCAGAGACAAACACAGTGCCTTCAGCCTGCAATCGAAGTATGTCAGTGCCTGTTGAGCCCAACACGGTCTCGATGCGCAACAATGAGACGTCGCTGGCGGTCATCAGCGTGATGATTTCAACCTTACCCGTGCCTTGAATGGTTTCAAGGTCAGAGACGCTCAAGGCGCCCTCTTTCGCCATGGTGACAATGTCAGTGCCCGATGAGCCCAACACGGTTTCCACCCCGGACACAACCAGAGAACCGGCCGTGTTCAAAGCCACCACATCCACCCCGACAGTACCCACAACGGTTTCAATGCTGGAAATCCTTATGCTGCTGGAAGTCAGCAAAATCAGGGTTTCACTGGCCGTGGAGCCGGTGATGGTTTCAACGGACGAAATGCTGAAAACAGAAAACTTGTTGGGACTTAAAAATGTGACTGCATCTGTTGCTGCTGCCGTGCCCAAAACAGTTTCAACGCCAATGACTGAAACACTTTGCGCAACGCCATACTGAACAATGTCCACATTGTCTGAGCCAACAACACTTTCAATGTCGCTGATGTTGATACGTCCATTGACAAGCATGCGAACCGTGTCTGAACCTGTTGAGCCGAGCACGCTTTCAACCGCAGACAACACGATGCTGCTGGCAGTCAGCAAGGTCACGGTGTCTGTGTCCTTGGTGCCCACCACGGTTTCAACCGCAGACACGCTCAGCGAGGTGGCTTGGAGCAAAGTGACGGAATCTGTACCGGCGCTGCCAATCACGGTTTCAACGAGGAATGTTTTAAGGTCGGACGCAGCCAACAATACCACTTGATCGGTGCTGGATGCACTGGTGCCAATCACGGTTTCAACCTTGGAAACCGCAATGGTGGCAGTGGCTGCAAGGGTGATGATGTCTGATCCGGTGGAACCGGTGATGGTTTCAATGTCGCTGATCAGCACACGCCCGGCAGACAACAGGGTGAGTGTGTCTGTGGCGCCAGAAACGCCCAAAACGGTTTCAATGGCAGATACGGAAATTGCGCCTGCGTTAAGCAGGGTTACAGTGTCTGTGCCTGCACTGCCCAATACGGTTTCAATGTCAGAGGTAAACAAGGCCGAAGCGGTGAGCAGGCCTAGTGTGTCTGCACCGGTGGAGCCGATGACGGAGTCGATGCGGGAAATTCTCACCACACCTTGAGTCAATAAAGTGACCGTGTCGGTGACATCAATGGTACCTACGACGGTTTCCACACGCGACAGCGAAATGCTGGCTGCGGTGAGCAGACGCACAGTGTCATTGACGCCGAAGGAACCGACAACGGTTTCAACATCAGAGACGGTCAGCGACATGCCGGTGAGCATGGTGACAGTATCTGCACCGGCATTGCCAATGACGGTTTCCAGCGCCATGGCTGAAATACTGCCAGAGGTGAGCAGCGTGATGACATCAGTACCGGTGGAGCCGAGCACGGTTTCAACATCGGACAGACTGATGGCACCACTGGCCAGCAAATTGACCGTGTCTGTTCCTGCACTGCCCAAATAACTTTCAATGCGGGCCAGACTGACAGCGCCTGTCGTCAGCGCCTGCAGGGTATCAGCGCCGGTGGACCCCAATACGGTGTCGATGTCGCCCACTGAAAAGCTGCCCTGAGCCATCAGGGTCAAAACTTCAACGCCAGCGTAACTGCCCAAAACGGTGTCAACATCGGACGTGGCGACTGCACCGCTTTCAAGAATGGTAAGCACTTCAACAGTAACGCTGGAAGCCAGCACAGTTTCCACGCTGGCAACTGAG
>JBEIKS010000062.1:0-10841 GCA_040379625.1 Burkholderiaceae bacterium | reverse complement strand
GCCACTTGCAATCGTTTGATCAATGATTTTGCTCTGCCCTCTTTCAGGCAAGGAAATTATTATGAGGGCATTGATGTGGCAGTCACCAACATGATTCGTGTCATTGATGGAGAGCCTTTGGCAAAGCCCACTGTAAAGCCGGCAGAGACGGGCTGGGATCTGTTTTTCCTGTTGTTGCCTTTTGGGGTCATTTTTATACTGCTGTTGGCCGGCGGTTTTTGGCCAGGCGTGCTTTGGGCCATTTTTACCTTGGGCAGCGGGCGCTCCAGCAATGGCAACGGCATTAAAGGTGGGGGTGGCGGGTTTGGTGGAGGCGGCGCATCTGGTCGGTGGTGAATTGCTTGGGTAAAAAGAGAGTCCGCTTTCTATGGCGGACTCTTTTTATCATGGACTTATACCTTTCAGAGGCTTCACCCTGGGTGCTTACCGTTTAACAAGCCAAGCGATTCTTTGGCCAACATACTGTTTTCATCTGTCGGCACCACCCACACTTCAACACGGCTGTCGTGCGTGTGTATGGCGCACACACCGCCCTGGCTTGCAGCAAGATTTGCCTGTTCATCCAGATAGACCCGCAAATATGAAAGCCGCTTGATGACGCTGGCCCGCAAAAGGTGGTCTTTTTCACCCACGCCTGCGCAAAAAGCAATCACTTCGACACCCTGCATACAAGCCACCAACGCGCCGATTTCACGCAATATGCGGTGTGTATAGAGGTTAATCGCAAGCCGTGCGTCAACTGTATTTTTTTCCCGAAGTACCCGCAGATCTGAAGACAATCCAGAGACACCTTTTAGACCAGATTCATGGTAGAGCAAATGTTGCAACGCCTCATAGCTCCAACCAGCTTTCATCAAGTGAAGTACAACGCCCGCATCCAGGCTGCCGCAGCGGGTGCCCATCATTAAACCGTCTAGGGTTGAAAAGCCCATCGTTGTGGCGATGCTTCTTTTTTCAACCGTTGCACACAAACTTGAACCACTGCCCAAGTGCGCCATCAGCAGACGTTGATTCGCAGTTGGAGTTTCCCGGGCCAGGCGCTGGGACACATACTGGTAGGACAAACCGTGAAATCCGTATCGCCTGATGCCCTGCTCCCAGAATGCGACTGGCAGAGCAAAGTGCGTTTCCTGATCTGGCAGTTTTGCGTGAAAGGCCGTGTCGAAACAGGCCACCTGCAAAGCTTGCGGAAAATACTTTTCAGCAACGCGCACACCATCAAGGCAAACCCCCTGATGCAGTGGAGCCAGACTTATCAACCCTTCCAGCACCTTGAAAACCTCGGCGGTGATCACTGTACTTTTGGTGAATTCTTTGCCCCCGTGCACCACACGGTGTGCTACCGCTTTAAAAACATGCCCTGACCATTTTGTGCGCAAACCCTGTAGCAAACGGTCCAGTATTTGTTCCACGCTTTCACCATTGATGCCCACAGGCAATGAGTCTGATTCAAGCTGTTGGCCGATGGCATGGTGCCTTAATTCATACAGCGTGTACTTCAGACTGGACGAACCAATATTAAGCGCCAACAGCACTGCAGGCAGTGTACTTTTCATGGCTTGTGCTCACGGTAGTGGTGGGCCACCACTTTGGCCAACTGGGCAGATGCGACCCGTGCAGAAACACTGTCAGAGCGGCTGGTCAATGCAATCGGGCATTTGCTGCCAAGCACAATGCCGCAAGCCATGGCGCCTGCGAAATACTCCAACTGCTTGGCCAGCATGTTTCCAGAAACCAGATCTGGAACAATCAGAATATCGGCCTGCCCGGCAACATTGGATTCAATCTGTTTTACCTTGATGGACGCTTTTGAAATTGCGTTGTCAAAAGCCAATGGACCGTCAAGCAGCGCCCCCGTGATTTGCCCGCGGTCCACCATTTTGCAAAGTGCGGCAGCGTCCAGTGTGGAGGGAATGTCAGGCCTTACTGTTTCAATTGCAGACAAAATCGCAACCTTCGGCTCGGAGGTGCCCAAGATGTGCGTCAGGTTAATTGCGTTTTGCACAATGTCGACTTTCTCCATCAACGTCGGTTGTATGTTCAAGGCAGCATCGGAAATGAACAAGGGTTTGTCATACAGCGGTACATCAAAACGAAACACGTGCGACAAGCGGTGCTTGGTTCTCAGTTCGTGTCTGGCCACCACGGCATGCATCATTTCATCCGTGTGCAGGCTGCCTTTCATCAAGGACTCCAACTGTCCGGTTGCCACCATTTCCACCGCCATATCTGCCGCAGCGTGGCTGTGCGGAACTGCAATGAGCTTAAAGGGCTTGATGTCCAGATTGAACTGGTCCGCCAAGCCCAGCAGCTTGCTTTCCGGCCCCAGCAACACAGGGACAATAATATTCTGCTCTGCCGCCTCAATCAGGCCCCGCAGCGACAACTCATCGCAGGGGTGGACGACACCACAGGTAACGGGCGCCAAACCAGAAGCGCAGCCTATAAAGTCCGCTAACCGTTGATTCGGATCAAACACATGTATTTCCGGCGTCAAAATGCGGGGCCTTTTGACTTTTTCAGTGGGTGCCAACACTGACGCTTCGCCCACCACCACCTGCTCACCTTTCTGGTTGGTAATGACACAGTCAAAATTCACCGAATGCCGGGCGGCATTTTTACTTTTCACAGTGATTAGAACGGTCAGCGTGTCGCCCACCTTCACCGGGCGTTTGAAATGCAGGCTTTGGTCCAGATAAATGCTGCCAGGGCCCGGAAACTGAGTGCCCAGCACAGTTGAAATCAAGGAACCCGTCCACATGCCATGGCCTATGACGCCATGGAACAAGGAGTGTCTTGCAAACTCCACATCCAGATGAGCCGGGTTCGTATCCCCGGAGACCGCGGCAAAAGCTGCAATGTCGCTGAGCTTCAAAGTCCGGACCAAACAAGCGGTCCCTCCCAGTGAAATTTCATGGAATAACTTGTTTTCCAACATTTCAGAGGGGCTGTCGACCTGCATTTCACATCCTGTTTCACGGCTAATAAAAGCACACTACCAAACGAACACCAGCTTGTATGTGCTTCATAAAACGCCATTTTCAGGCGGCTCGAATCCGTTTTTAACAATCCACAGTATTAGAGGAGAGACCCAATAAAGTATTCGAGACACCATGCACAAAAAACAACACCTCAGCCTGTTTTCGCGTTCCACAGCCCTACCTGTTCTGTTAAGTTCCCTGATTACGCTGACTGCGTGCATGGGTTCAGAAGATGCTGCCACCCCTGGCTCAAGCGCGGCTCAAGTCGCAACCACGCCATCGGGTACAAGCAACACAAACCCCTCTGAAATCAGCATCACGCCAGACACAAACAACGAAAACCTGCAAGGTCCTTTTGTCGCTGACAAATACACGGTGGCCAACCAGTGTTTTGCACTTCAATCTGTCAGCACAGGTAAGTTCGTCAAGAAGGATTCGTCTGGCGGCTACACAGCCAGCCTCGACAGCCTGAGCATGGCTTCCCCCTTGTTTCTCAAGCCGAGCGCTTTGGGCCAGTACCTGATTTATACCCAGGACAGCAGTTTCATGACCGGGTCAGCCGGTGCTGTCAGCACGCTGGCGGCCCCTGCGGATCAGGTTATCTGGACGTTTCAGGACGACGGAAAAGAAGTTTTTACGCTGGTTGCAGACCAGGCCAATCAAAAGCTCAGCGTTGATGCTTCAGGCAAACTGGTGTTGAAGCCAAGTGCCACTTCCGGCAATGCAAGCCAATTCAAGTGGGTAAAAACGACAGGGTGTACGGAATATCCGGAAATCGGCACCAACACTGAAGGCGAGACATTCAAGGGCGACGGCGTTCAAAAACCGGCGCTTGGTTTTGCCGATGTTCACAACCACCTGACCACCACCCATTTTTTAGGTGGCGTTCACCACGGTTCGCCTTTCCACAAATTTGGCGTTACCCATGCCTTGGGTGATTGTCAGGAAAACCACGGTCAGGATGGTCGCATGGACATTGTGGGCAACTTTCTGGGCGGCGCCCCGACAGACACCCACGTGACCAAAGGCTACCCCGATTTCGCAAGTTGGCCGGCACCGAAGTCACTAAGCCATGAGGGCCTTTACTACAAGTGGCTGGAACGTTCATGGAAAGCCGGTCTTCGTCTGTTTGTGACCAACCTTGTTGAAAACGAAGTGCTGTGCAAACTGGTGTCCGCCACCAAAAAGAAACCCACTGCAAATTGCAATGAAATGGACAGTGCAGTTTCCCAAATTGCAGACACCTATGCAGTACAAAACTACATTGATGCGCAATCCGGTGGACCCGGAAAAGGTTGGTTCCGCGTTGTGACTTCCCCCGCACAGGCCCGCGAGGTTATTAACCAAGGCAAATTGGCAGTGGTGCTGGGTATTGAAATTTCCCACCTCTTTAACTGCACCTATCGCAACGGTGTGGACGGTTGCACCACCCAAAGCATAGACCAGGAAATTGAAAAGCTGCACCGCTTGGGCGTGCGTCAGATGTTCCCCATTCATGAGTTCAACAACGCCATGGGTGGCAACGGTATTTTTGATGGACTGGTGTTGAATGGCGGTAATTTTCTGGACACCGGTGAATTCTGGAAAACATACGATTGCCCGGAAGACAAATACCTCTACAGTGCAGGTGCCATCATGGGCACGGCTGTACCTGGCACTGGCAACGACCCTCTAAGCCAAGCCATTCTTGCGCAAACCAACGGACGGGCCCCTTTTTACAAGGCAGACAAGAAACAGTGCAATGCCCGCGGTTTAACACCCATTGGTCAGTATGCATTTGCAAAAATGATGCAGAAAAAAATGATCATCGAGATTGACCACCTTGAACTCACCATTAAAAGCGATTTGTTGAGTCTGGCTGAGGCACAGTCACCGCAATATCCGGTGGTCTCCACCCACGGTGGTCACGGTGGTATCAGCGAAGAGCAAGCACGCAGGATTTTTAAGGTCGGCGGCATTATTTACTCCTATCACAGCAATGGCGACGGTTGGGTTGGCTTCTTGAAGCGCGCCACTGAATTCAAATCTGACAAGTATCAATTCGCCATCGGTTACGGCGCAGACACGAACGGTTTGGGTTCGCAAGCAGGCCCTCGTGGCAAAAACGACAAGCCTGTGGTCTATCCGTTTGATCTGTTCAAAGGCGATGCGTTTTCTGATCCAAAGTTCAGCAAAGTTTCCAGCTTGAAATTCCAGCAACAGCAAAGCGGAAACAAAAAATACGATGTGAATACCCATGGTCAGGCGCATTACGGCATGAAGGCAGATTTTGTGGAAGAGGTTCGCTTGATTGGTGGACGCGATGCCATCAACTCGCTCTACGACTCCGCAGAAGTGTATTTGCAAATGTGGGAAAGAACGGTGAAGCGTTAATGCGCCCAACCCTGTACCTGCAAACACTGGTGACCAGCGCCCTGTTGTTTGCAGGAAGTGTTCAGGCTCACCAAGGACAAGGCGTGCATCAAGTACTGCCTGCGGGCTTGCTGGAAAACAAGGCGATTGAATTGCCCCGGCAAGGCGGAGAAGTAACGCTTCGCCTTGACAAGGGCAAGCCCGAAACCGGTGTGAATTTGGTGCGGGTTAAAAAGGCGGGCCAGGTTGTCATCAAGGTGCAAAGCAACAGTTCAGAAGAACTGCACCTGCATGGTTATGACCTGCGCTTGGCTGTCAGCAGTGCCTCTGTTGCAGAACTTCGGTTTCAGGCCCTTAAAACCGGGCGGTTTGAATTGGAAAGTCACAACACACACAAACCAGTACTTATTCTGGAAGTTCATCCCTGAGAAAAAAGCAGTACAGTAGGAAAAACTTCAGACACGCAAAATGCCATGAAATTGCAAAAAAGTTTTTCCTTTTCACTGCAGCCGTTTTTTGTGCCCGTGATGTTCGCTGCCTTGGTCTTGGCCAGCCCAACTGCACAGGCCCACAGCTTTGGGCAACGCTTCACCCTGCCCCTGCCTTTCTGGATGTATGCCAGCGCCGCCAGCGCAGCGCTGCTGATTTCATTCATTGCCCTGTTTGCCTTCAAACCCAGCGGCAAGGCGCCACAGGAAAAAACCTTCGACCCTTCTCAACACCCATCCTCAATGTTCAAAACGGCTGCCTCGGCGCTTGGTTTTGTGCTCATGGGGTTGGCGGTTTTCAGCGGGCTTAAAGGCGTGCAGGCTCCAGAAAACAATTTCAGCATGACGTATTTCTGGATTGTTTATCTGATCGGCTTCTTTTATTTATCAGTATTGGCAGGCCCGCTTCATGGCATCACCAACCCTTGGTATTGGGCGCTGACCCGCCTTGAAAATACACTGCGCAAGAACAGCCAACCGCCCCTGCGCTATCCGCAACGGCTAAACGCCTGGCCGGTGTTTTTACTCTACATGGGCTTGATCACTTTGGAATTGTTTGGTCACGCCTCTCCCGCCTGGTTGGCGTGGTGTTTAGTCGCCTACACGGCGTGGTGCACCATCGGCGTTGTGCTGTTCGGAAGCCCGGTGTGGTTTGCAAATGCCGATGTATTTCAGGCGATGTTCAATGTTGCCGGAAAACTGTCGGTGGCTGCTTCACAAAGCCCCGCACGGTTTTTCCAGCGCACGCTGAAACCCGCTTCTGTGCTTTTGATCATCGCCATGCTGGCCTCCACCAGTTTCGACGCGCTGCGCGAATCCTTGCCCTGGGGCACTTTTCTCTGGACTTCACTTTTAACCCTGTTCCCCCAACCCACCAACAATCCGTTCGCCATTATCAGAGCGCTTGGCGGCACCTATGTTCGAGTCGAACAACTGGCGTGGTGGCTGATGCCTGCCGCATATTGGCTGGCGATGGCGCTCACGGTAAAAACCAGCATGGCGGTAGCACCAAACGGCTTGCGTTTTCAAGAAAACATGAGCCACGCGGCACTGGCCTTGCTGCCGCTGGTGCTGGGTTATCACTTGGCACACTACTTCACGCTGCTGCTCACACAAGGGGTGAACATTGTGCATTTGGTTTCCGACCCGTTGGGCCAAGGCTGGAATTTGCTGGGCACAGCCAATTTGTTTCGCGCACCGGTGTTACTGGAAGCCGAAACCATCTGGAACATTCAGATTGTTTTCATTATTGCGGGGCACATCGGCGGTGTGGTGTTGTCGCATCGTCAGGCCTCAAGCCTGCACAGTGAACGCTTGGACCTTCTTAAAAGCCAGTTGCCCAGTTTGCTGTGGATGGTGGGGCTGACCAGTTTTGGACTTTGGACACTTTCGCAGCCGGTGAAAGCCTGACTTGACAAGGCGTTAGCATTAAAATAACGTTCGTTTACCTATAAATTACTCCCTAAACAGGATCAGGCAAAAAGAGATGAACATACGCACCGAAAAGACCGCCTGTATCCTCTGTTCACGCAATTGTGGTTTGCAAGTGGAGGTCAATGAGACCGAACTTGTTCGCATCAAAGGCGACACCGAGCATCCGCAAACCAAAGGCTACATCTGCCAAAAAGCAGCGCGCCTGAACCATTACCAGAACCACCAAGACCGCTTGAGCCAACCTTTGCAGCGTCAGGCTGATGGATCTTTTAAAACCGTGGGCTGGGATGAAGCCCTGCAAGACATTGCAGACCGTTTGTTAAACCTTCGCAACACACACGGCGGCGACGCATTTGCATTCGTGGGCGGCGGCGGCCAAGGCAACCATTTGGGCGGTGCTTACAGTCGCCAATTGTTGGCAGCCATGAAAAGCCGTTATGTTTACAACGCATTGGCGCAAGAAAAAACCGGTGACTTTTGGGTCAATGGCCGTTTGTTCGGCAGTCAGTCCTGTCACACCACAGAAGATGTTGAACACGCCGACTATGTTTTGTTCATCGGCACCAATCCTTACCAGGCCCATGGCATTCCCAATGCCCGCGACACCCTGCGAGACCTTAAAAAAGATCCGAACCGCACCATGGTGGTGGTGGATCCGCGCCGTTCTGAAACCGCACAAATGGCAGATATTCATTTGCAACTCAAGCCGGGTTCAGACGCGTTTCTATTGGCGGCGATGCTGGCAATCATCGTTACAGAAAACTTGCATGACCACGCATTCCTTAAAAACCAGTGCACCGGTTTTGAAGACCTTCGCAAAGTGCTGGTCACCATTCCAATTGAGCGCTTTGTTGAACAGACCGACCTGACACTGCAACAGGTTCAAGAAGTTGCCAGAGGCTTTGCCAATGCCGCCACAGCCTGTGTACGAATTGACTTGGGCTTGCAGCAAACGCTGAACAGCACCTTGAACAGCTACCTGGAAAAATTGCTGTTTTTGGTGACGGGAAACTTCGGTAAAAAAGGGGGCAACAACCTTCACACCATGTTTTTGCCCATCTTAGGCAACACGGATGAGCGCAGGGAAATTCCGGGAAAAAAACTCAAGCGCACAGCACACCACGGGATGCAACCGATCGCAGGTTTGTATCCACCCAACATATTGCCTGACGAAATAGAACACAAGGGCGACAACAGAATTCGCGCCGTGTTTGTAGACAGCGCAAACCCCCTGCTCACATTTGCGGACTCCAAGGCCTACGCACGTGCGTTTTCCAAACTTGAACTTTTGGTGGTGGTGGACACGGCGCTGACCGAAACCGCCCGCCTTGCCCATTACATACTGCCGGCCTCTTCACAATTTGAAAAATGGGAAGCCACTGGTTTTAACCTGGAATTCCCGGACAACGGCTTTCATTTGCGCCACCCGTTGTTCAAGCCTTTTGCCGAATCGTTGGGTGAGCCTGAAATTTACACCCGCATTCTTGAAAAAATGAATGTGCTACCCACTATATTTCCAAAATTGCGTGCGCTTGCTGCCATTGAACCAGAGAAAACCGGTCACCTCGGCTACATGGCGGCGCTTGGCCTTGCGTTGGCGCGCAAACCGAAATGGGTTCCATTTGCAGCCTCCATCATGTATCGCAGCCTAGGCCCAAGCCTTGCCGGAAACGCGGCCGCCACAGCCCCCTTGTTGGCTCTGTCCATTGCTTACGCACAAACCCATTACCGCGCAGTCAAAGCCGCAGGGTATGAGGGCAACCGACTGACGCTTGGCAGCGCCTTGTTCCGGAAAATACTGGAGAGCCGTTCGGGAATGATGTTGAGCAAACACCGTTTTGATGAAATGAAGTCCCTCATCAAGTACAGTGATAAAAAAGTGCACTTAAATGTGCCTGAAATGCTGCAAGCCTTGAAGCAACTGGAACCCGTAAACCAACACAACCCGCTGCGCCCCTTTGTTTTGTTGGCTGGCGAACGCAGAACCTACAATGCCAACCAGATTTACCGCAATCCGGCTTGGCGAAAAGTGGATCAGGACGGTGCCATGCGCATGCATCCGAAAGATGCTGAGCGCTTGAATTTAATGGCAGCGGACAAAGCGGTTTGCACATCTGACAATGGCGAGATTACCGTGACCATCGAGCTTGATGAAAACTTAAGGCAAGGTATGGTCACCCTGCCCCATGGCTATGGCATGCGCTATGCCAACAGCCAACCCATCGGGCCGGAAATCAATCAACTGACCTCTGGTAGTCACACCGACCCGTGGGCGAAAACGCCGCTGCACAAATATGTACCGGTCGCCATCAAAAAGCTGACGGCAAGCGTTTAGGCGTGATGGCACTCAGATTGACGTTGCGGTCTTTTTTGTCGCCCTGACGGGTTCGACCGAACACACACAAGCCAGCGAGACCGGGTTCCTTCCAAAGAATGTAAGATCTGGCAACTACCGCATCAAACACCAAGGAAAAGCCGCCTCCATGAGCGTTACTCAGCAGCATCAGGTCAGTCGTAGCGAAACACTAAGCTTCCGGGGTATGCAACACCATGTGCGCCACTGGGGTAAAAGTGGTCACCGCAAACTGTTTTTGATTCACGGTTGGATGGACTCCTCACCCACCTTCCAATTTGTGGTGGACGCCTTGGCGGCCGACTGGCATGTCATTGCGCCAGACCTGCGCGGCTTTGGCAAAACGCAGTGGTTGAACCAACCGTACTGGTTTCCGGACTACTACCCAGATCTGCATGACCTGCTGAAACACTACACACCCGATGAACCTGCCTTGCTGGTGGGCCACAGCATGGGGGCCGCGATAGCCTCCACTTACGCAGCCATGAAACCCGAACGTGTGGAGCGATTGGTGATGATTGATTTTTTAGGCATCAAGCCTTCAAAAGACGCCAACCCCACCGATCAACTGAACAAATGGCTCAAGGATTTTGAAGCGCCACCCAGATTGCGCCTTTACAAAAGCTTTGAGGCGCTGGCGGGTCGCTTGAAGTCAGTCAATGCAAGACTGACCGATGCGCGTGCAGATTTTCTGGCACGCAATGTCGGTAAAGCGCTGGGGCCGGAACAAGTGGCCATGGCCTGTGACCCTTGGCACAAAACGCCGTCGGCGCTGATGTACCGCATGGATGACAGTCAATCAATCTGGCGCAGAATCAAGGCACCTACCTTGATGTTGATGGCTGATTTCGGCTACGTACGACTTCGCTACGCAGACGATGAAGCGCAGTATCTTGAAAGTCTGAACTGCTTTGAAAACCTGCAAGCTGTCACGGTATTGAACTCAGGGCACAACATTCAGCATGATCAACCGGAGGTGCTGGCTGAACTGCTTGAGCAATTTTTACTGCCAGGGGGGCAGGCCTGAGGGCATTCATGCGGTCACGGAGGTACTCAAGATCACTTTTAAAAATGAAAAGGGAGACCTCGAGAGTCTCCATAAATTGCAGGGCAGTACCAACCGTCCGCCCTGCACCATTGCTTCTGCTTTAAAAGAGCGTTCAATACACGCTATGAATCGCTCTTTTTAAAGAGCCTTCACGCTGCCTGCGCCACGCCCGTCTCAGACCAGCG
>JBEIKS010000061.1:0-10974 GCA_040379625.1 Burkholderiaceae bacterium | reverse complement strand
GGCAACACCTGCCCGGTAATAAAGGCGGAATGGGACGAAAGGAAAAAGCGCAAGGCACCGTCCACTGTGGACTCTGCACCCGGTGCGACCTGAAGCAGGTTCACGGTGGAACCATTTTTACCGCACTCTTTGGCCAATGAACGTACAAAACCGGGCAGAGCGCTTTGCGCAGTGGCTGCAGCGTAGTCGGCGGTGGCACCGGAGGGTAAACCAATCAGCACAATGCGTGTGTTCGAGCTCATGCGACGCAAGCGTGGTTGGAAAAAGTCATACAACAAACGCAATTCTTTGTGCGACTGCATGCCGCTGAGGTCAAGCACATAGGCATTGTCGATCTCGCCCACTTCAATGGAAGAGCTGGTCAAATCAACGCCTGCAACACGGGCAGACTCTTTCACGCCGGCCAGACCTGCAAGGTCAGAGGCAACGCGACACGCGGCACCGGCTTGCTCAAGAGCCACCAGAACAGCCTCGGACTGGGCGCCAGCACGGGACGAACCTACCAGCACAGTCTTGCCCGCCAACGGCTGGGCCTCAAAACCAGACTTGGCCCGACGCAATTGCGGCGGTGCGGACAAGCCAAGAGCCGCTACCAGACTCTTTCCTGCGGGGGTGTGTACAAAATCGAGAATTTTATCGCCCATGGCGCCAACATCCTTTCAGCTGAGGAATTGTTTTTTTAAAACAGGAGGAGATTTAAAATGTTACTTTCGCGTAACATCAGATTCAACTCGAGTAGTATTCAGGAAATAAATAGAGAAATCCATCTAACCAACAGACAACTCACTTTCTAACATCCAAAACGTCAAACGGCGCATCCAAGTTCATGGGTTTGCATTTTTTGATGTTTTTGAGTCTAATGGGCGCTATGGCATTGCTTAGCAATGCATTCTTATTGAGTCATCAAATGAATACTGAGTCGTTGAACGTTCTCGGAACCCCCTTGCAAATCTGTGGTTTGGAGCCAAAAACAGGTTTTTTTCGCGATGGTTGTTGCCACACCGGCACCCACGATGTCGGGTCGCACACGGTGTGCGCACTCATGACCGAAGAATTTCTGGAATTTTCTCTGAACAAAGGCAATGACCTTGTAACGCCTCGCCCTGAATACGACTTTCCAGGACTGAAAGCCGGAGACCGCTGGTGCGTTTGCGCCCTGCGCTGGTTGGAAGCCTCAGAAGCCTCTGTCGCCCCGCCTGTAGTCCTCGAGTCCACCCACAAAAAAGCGCTGGAAGTTATTACTCTGGCAGACCTCCAATACCACGCCCTCCTGGCCTGATTTCACCCCGCTCAAACCGAAAAAGCAGGTTTAACATTTGTTATTGCTTACACTCTTCCATTTTGTCCTAGACAAACCGATAATTCATATACGGTCTTACACAAACAGTACTGAGAAACACCAAGGCCTGTTTTACAGATCAATCGCAGGGCAGCTCAGGAGACTAACATGTCAGCAAACCAGTTCGTTCATTCCTTCGTTTACTTGAGCAAAGCCAAAAACGACTTCGATGAACGCGAGCTGCCTTCAATCCTGGAAGTGTCCCAAAGAAATAACCGCAGAGATGGCGTCACCGGTATCTTGTTGTACAAGGATGGTCGATTTTTACAGATTCTGGAAGGCGACCAAGCCACTGTTCGCAGAATTGCACAGCGCATAGAAGCCGACAACAGGCACAATGAGTTTGCGGTCATCATTGACGAATTGATGCCTCGCTTGTTCACAGACTGGTCGATGGGGTTTGCCGACTTGAACGCCAGCGTATTTGATCACCATCCTGCGGTGTTGGATTATTTCCGCAAAACTTGGTGTGTAGAATCTTTTCAGAGCGCCCAGACCCGGGTCCGTCGTCTCTTGTTGAACATGCGCCACAGCGTTCCAGACGCAGGTAAAGCCGTATTCTCTCAAAACAACGCAACGGTTTGACCCTAGGTTCAGTCTCAAACTGTTGTTTTGAAAAAGCCCGCTTCGGCGGGTTTTTTTATTGTCTGGAGGAACAAGCCTCCCTCTTGCCAACCCTTTTATGCGTTGTTAAACGCCGTCCCGCCCGAGGAGCAAACTCAAGAACATCTCTCGCTCCCTGCGGTTGAAATTCAGCTGTCTGGACACCTTCAAAAAGCCACGGACGAAGGCTTTCGATTTGGGAAGGGATGCGAACCTTGTATCGCTGTAAGTTGTCATGTGGGACTCTCTTTCAAACGCCAGGCTTTTTCTGCCTGCTTAAGAGAAGTATGTCCGCCACACGTCCTGATGCATCCCCCCCATCAAGGTGGCTACTGAAATGGGGGATGCAACTGCAAAACTCAAACCTCAGAAGTATTTAAACAATGTATTCCACGAAAAAAAACACCGCCAGCCAGAAGCCAGACGGTGTTTCTTGTATGACATGAACACTCGAAGCAAATTAGCCAGGAAAGCTCAGACGCCAGATTTTCCAGGTGGTTGTGCCGAACTGACGGGTAAAGGAACCCGTGTTGTAAGGCAGGTTGTAACGCTTGGCCAAGGCCCGCACCCGGGGGGCCATTTCAGGGTAGCGGTTGCTGGGAACGTCCGGGAACAAGTGGTGTTCAATCTGATGGCTTAAATTGCCAGACAGAATATGGAAAATTTTCCCGCCACCGATATTGCAGCTTCCCAAAAGTTGGCGAACATACCAAGCCGAACGGGTTTCACCTTCAACCTCTTCAGTTGAAAAGTGCTGCACACCTTCTGGAAAATGACCGCAGAAAATAATCATGTTCGACCAGATATTGCGCATCATGTTGGCGATCGTATTGCCAACGCAAACGGTAAGGTAGGCATAGCCCGCCACTGCCAGCGTGTCCAATCCCAGCAAGACTGTCACTGGGATTGTGAATGCAACACCCAGCAAGGGCCACAGCAAATAGTCTTTTCTCAACTGTCGTACCGCTTTCCACATGAAGCGGCGAAGCATGGGTCTTGCCTCGGCAAAGGTCTTTTTGCCCGCCATGATTTTGTCGAGTTCAATGTCATGAACGCCCACGCCCCACTGGAACATCATCATCAGTACAAAATTGATAACGGGATTCAACAAGTACTTTGCGTGCCAAGGTTGTTCGTCAGACACCCGCAAAACGCCGTAACCGATGTCGGGGTCTTTCCCAAACACGTTTGTCCATGTGTGGTGCACCACATTGTGGCTGTGCTTCCATTGGTCGGAGGGGCAAACATTGTCCCACTCCCAGGTATTGGACTGAATATTGGGGTCGCGCATCCAGTCCCACTGACCGTGCATGACGTTATGCCCCAACTCCATGTTTTCTATGATCTTTGCCAGCCCAAGCATAACAGCGCCCAACCCCAAGACCGCCACGAACAATGGCCAACTCGCCACCTCCAGGCCGCCGAACGGTGAAAAAATCAGGCTGAGAAAAATAATGACTCGACCATACAAAGCCATGGACCTTTGCCACTTGATGATATTCATTATGTAGGCGCGGTCCTTCGCGCCTCGCGTGTCCATTACTTCATTGCGGATTGCATCCATCTCACGGCCGAACTCTTCAATTTCTCCGGCACTCAAATGTGTAGGCATACCCATAAATCACTCCTTCAACCCAAAGGCTTAAACATCAATTACTGCATCACCGACAGCAGCACAAACACAGATCTGAATGGACTGACCTACTTCGCTGAGCAGTTCATTGGTGCGCAAATCACGTACGCAACCTTCCACCAGTTTTGCATCACACCCATGGCAAATACCCATACGGCAGCCATGTGCAGGATTCAACCCATTGTCCTCGGCCAAACGCAGTAAATTGGTCTGTCCATCAGAAACAATTTTGCAATTACTTTGAGCAAACATCACAGTGCCAGCCTGACCCGCAACATTGGAGGGCGCCAAAGTCGCACGGAAGCGCTCAGTGTGCAATTGGCGACGCAAGCCCTCTTTTTCCCAAAAGGCTTCGAGCGCATCCAACAAGGGCTGAGGGCCGCAGGCATACACATCGCGTTCACGCCAGTCGGGGCAATTTGCCTCTAGTTGCGCTTTCGTAAAGTGCTGCGCCTTCAACCCCTCCTCGGTCTGTTCTTCGCCCGGTACACGGGTATAGATACATCTCAGGTTGTAACGTGGATACTTTTTTTCCAGCGCCTGCAACTCCTGACCGAAAATAACGTCGTAACTTTGTGGTGCGTAGTGAATATGGGTGGTTGAAGGAAAGCGCTGTTCAGCATCCAAGGTACGCAACATGCTCATGATGGGTGTAATGCCACTGCCCGCCGTTATAAAAAGCGGCTTCACCGGCTGAGCATCCGGCAAATAGAAATCGCCCTGTGGAATACCGATGGGGATGTAATCGCCCGGTTTCAATTGACGAACAATATGATTGGAAACAAAGCCATTGGGAATGGCCTTCACAGTGATTGTAAAACAACCGTCTGATGACTCGGCAGCAGAACTGATGGAATAGGTGCGGGTAAAATGACGTCCGCCAATCGGAATTCCAACGCGGACATGCTGACCGGGCTTAAAACTGCGCCAGTTTTTACCGGGTCTAAGTGTCAAGGTTCGGGCTGTGGCGGATTCGTCCCACACCTTTTCAATGCGCGCCTGCATGGCGTGACTGGTCCACAAAGGATTGACCAACTCAATGTAATGTGACGTTCTCAGAGGAAATGCAAATGCGTCAGCCACGCTTTCAATGAGCGAACCGAGCGCTGATTTTTTTTCTGCTTGTGCCATCAGGTGTGACCTTTTTTGATTTTTGCTTGTAGCGTTTGGTTTCAATACTTCCAGACTCTGAAAGTATCACCTAACGAATTGTAAAAACCAAAAAAGTGTGTTGTATAACTTAATTCAACCTTTGCCGGACAATCCTTTTGGCAAAGGGAACGCCACATGTTCCTCTACGCCATCCAAGGTTCGGACAGACACAGCCCCTGCCGCCTTCAGACGCTGTATCAGAGAGTTCACCAGGTGTTCCGGAGCCGAAGCACCCGCCGTCACACCAATCACCTGTTTACCCTCCAGCCAAGAGGCCTCGAGTGCATCGGCGTTGTCGATCAAGCGTGCCGGCACGCCAAGTTTCTCAGCCACCTCACGAAGCCGGTTTGAATTTGAACTGCTCTGACTTCCAACCACCAGCACCAAGTCCACCTGCGGCGCCATGAATTTCACCGCATCCTGACGGTTTTGAGTGGCATAACAGATGTCTGCTTTTTTGGGTTCTGCAATTTTTGGAAAGCGGGCCTTCAAGGCCGCCAACACCTCAGCAGCGTCGTCCACTGACAAGGTCGTCTGGGTGACATAGGCAAGGCGTTCCGGATTTTCGACTTGTAAATGAACAACATCCTCAACGGTCTCCACCAAGTAAATATGGTCATCCACCTGGCCCATGGTGCCTTCCACCTCTGGGTGACCCTTGTGCCCCACCATTACCAACTCCATGCCCTGAGCACGCATTTTTGCCACCTCCACATGCACTTTGGTGACCAAGGGGCAGGTAGCGTCAAACACCTGAAAACCCCGGGCAGCGGCTTCATCGCGAACCGCCCTGGACACGCCATGCGCGGAAAACACCAACGTGGCACCCGCGGGTACGTCGGCCAGATCGTCAATGAAAATGGCACCTTTGTGCTTCAGATCCTCAACCACGGTTTTGTTGTGCACAATTTCATGCCGAACGTAAATCGGGGCACCAAACTGTTCAAGCGCTCGCTCCACAATTTCAATGGCCCGGTCTACACCGGCGCAAAACCCCCTGGGTTGGGCCAACAAAATATCCATCACCAACTCCTAGAGCACACCAATGATTTGAACCTCGAACCTAAGCGCTGTGCCTGCCAACGGGTGGTTAAAATCAAACAGCACCGATTCCTCCTCCACCCTTGCCACCGTACCGGCGAACTTGCCGCCGTTGGGTGCAGGAAACTCGACAAAGTCTCCGACCTCAAAGGTGGTGTCGGTTTCAGCATGTTCAGCCAGCGTTTTTTTAGTGACGCGGTGAAACAAGGCCTCCTGGCGGTCGCCGTAGGCTTGCGACGGCGCCAAATCATAAGTTTTGCGCTGCCCTGCCTGCATGCCCAGCAAACACGCCTCAAGCCCCTCAGCCATTTGCCCCTGCCCCATTTGCAAGGTGGCAGGCTTTTCTTCAAACGTGGACGCCATCACCTCATCGGACTCCGCCAAAATAATGCGGTAGTGCAAGGTCAAAAAGGAATCGGCAGTGACGGTGGGAGCCGCAGACGGTGGGCCACTCAAAAAAATATCTGAAGTTGATTCGGTCATTGCGACAAGCCCTGTGTAGTGTCAATAAAACAAGCCCCTCATTTTAGCGTGGAACAAGCGCCCCTTGAACGACCACACAGAGTATTTTAGGAAATAACATGGCAATCCATGAATGGCCCGAGGAACACAGACCACGGGAAAAACTGATCCAACAGGGGGCGGCAAGCCTGAGCGACGCAGAATTGCTGGCCATATTGCTGCGTACAGGCATCAAGGGTCGCTCGGCGCTGGACATGGCCAAACACCTTTTAAGCCACTTTAAAGGCCTTGGTGAACTGGCCCGAACCCCACGCAACCTCTTCGTAGAGCAACCCGGCATGGGGGCCTCAAAGTTCGCTGAATGGCAGGCCTGCCTTGAACTGGGCCGCCGCGTTCTGAAAGCGCCCTTGCCCACCAGAAACTTGCTCACGGAGAGCACCATGACGCAAAGCTACCTCATCGCAAGCTTGCGCACCCGCAACGAAGAATGTTTTGTTGCCCTGTTCCTCAATCAGGCCAACCAACTGGTACATGACGAAATCATGTTCACCGGCACGGTCAATGAAACCGCGGTACACCCGCGCTCAGTGGTCAAACGGGCACTGGAACTCAACGCCACCGGGGTCATCGTTGCCCATAACCACCCATCAGGCACATTGCGCGCCAGCATCGCCGACCTTGAAATGACAGACCGCTTGATCAAGGCCCTGGCCACTGTGGACATCCGCCTGCTTGACCACATCATCGTTGCAGGTCCGAGATGCCTGTCCCTCAGAGAGACCACTGGTTTATTTAAACTGCCCATGCGTTGAACATATTTCGTTTTCCATGTATGATTGCGGACTTTGCGAAATTCACTGGGGTCGAACAATGGCTCGCGTATGTCAAGTCACGGGTAAACGCCCGATGGTAGGGAACAATGTGTCCCATGCGAACAATAAAACTAAACGCAGATTCTTACCGAATCTGCAAAACCGCCGCTTTTGGGTTGAGAGTGAGAACCGCTGGGTTCGTCTACGCTTAACCAATGCAGCCCTCCGCACGATCGATAAAAACGGTATCGACGTGGTGCTGGCCGAGCTTCGTGCTCGCGGCGAAATCTGAGACAGGAGCCTGAATCATGGCAAAAGCCGGACGTGAAAAAATCAAGCTGGAGTCCACTGCGGGCACCGGTCACTTTTACACAACATCAAAAAACAAGCGTACCAAGCCTGAAAAGATGGAATTGTCGAAATACGATCCCGTTGTTCGAAAGCATGTACCCTACAAAGAAATCAAGCTGAAATAAAATTCAACGGTGTTTCTTCAAAAGGCTAGCGCATGCTAGCCTTTTGTTTTTACACCGAACGAAATTGGATCAGTAATGAATACTGTCTTGGTCACAGGCGCCTCAGGCGGCATCGGCGAACAATTGGCACGCGTATTTGCCAAAAATAAATGCAACCTGATTTTAGTGGCACGCAGTCAAGGCAAACTACAGTCCTTGGCCAGCGAACTGAAAAGCCAGTACGGTACCAGTTGTACGGTCATCAGCTCGGATCTCTCTGACCCGGCGGCTCCTGCTGCCCTGTTTGAGCAAGTACAGGCTGCGGGCTTGCATGTCGACATTCTCGTGAACAACGCCGGACTGCTCTGCGAAGGGCCACTTCACGCCAACCCACTGGAAAGCCACCTGCAGCTGCTTCAAGTCAATGTTAATGCCTGCGCTGCATTGGCTTACCTGTTTCTAAAGCCCATGCTGGAAAAACGCTCAGGAAAAATTCTCAATGTGGCCTCCACTTCCGCGTTTCAGCCTGTGCCCATGCTTTCCACCTATGGTGCAAGCAAAGCATTCCTGCTGTCTTTCTCAGAAGCCTTGTCCATAGAAACCCAAGGCACTGGTGTCACTGTCACTGCGCTCTGCCCGGGCTTTACAAACACAGACATGATTGCAAAAGACAATGGCGGAAAATCCATGAACCTGCCTTTTGTACCCAACATGGAAGCCAGCGAAGTTGCCCAAGAAGGCTACGATGCCTGCATGGCTGGCAAGTTCATGCACATCAATGGTCGCATGAACCAGTTGGTGGTCGAGGTCGGCAGGTTCCAACCCCGTCCACTGCGCCGTTTCTTGTCAGGACTGATCGCAAAAAGAGGCTTTTAAGCCTGCAATCGCTTCAGGCAATCCATTACCCACTGCGGATCACTGTCACTTGGAAACACAGGATAGTGAACCGCCTTGATGACAGCATCTTGTACCACCAAAGTCAGCCTCTTCAACAGCAACATGCCTGCCGCCTCAAAGGTGGGCAGGCCAAGGGCCTGCTGAAATGCGTGGCGGTCATCGCTTAACACCGGAAATGGCAAATGGAGGCGTTCAACCATTTCGCGTTGGTAGTCACTGTCCTGGGTGCTCAGCCCATACACTTGTGCATTCAATGCCTTTAATTCCTGATGGTGATCGCGGAATGAGCAGCTTTGCGGCGTACAACCACGAGCACCCGGAATTTCATTCCACCCCTCAGGCAGCGGTACATCAGGCCGACCTGTCATCGGATAACAGTAAATAACAACATAGCCTTTCAACTGAGCCAAAGACACCAACCCTCCCTTGGCAGCCGGAAGCGATAGCGGTGGCAGGGAAAGTCCTGGCAAGTGGGCTGCAGCCCCGTCATCTTCAGGCACTGGCAGATTGGTCGGCAACTGGCTCAGGTCGGTCATGAAAGTTCCCCTCTTGGTTTGGTTTCAACACAGCGCTCAAGTATAACCAAACGTTTCCGGGTAAATGCATCACCGACCTGATGCGTATGATTAAAAAAAATCCCGCAGATGCGGGATTTTTTCTTGAGACGAACGTTTGCAGATCAGGCGTAGCTGCGCACCCGCAGAGACATTTCCTGCAACCAACGGTTGCCACTGGCCTCTGCCCGCTCACACCATTTTTGCAAGAGTTCCAACATCTGCTCTTTGCTCAGGTTGGTTTTTTCCCAAACCTGACGCAACTCTTCGCGCATTTCCACCATTGCTTTCATTGCATCGGATTTGGCGCACAGTGCACGCAGTTTATTCAGTTCGCCTTCGCTCAACTTGCTCTCATGAACCACCAAGGTTTTCTTGGACATGGAAGCCAGCGCCTTCTCTTCTACAGAGCGCAACTCAGCACCCAAGCGAAGCATTTCGGCTTTGTAGGCCTGTTTCATGGAACGGGCATATTTTGCCAAGACATCGTAACGGTTATTAATGACTGCATTAACGCTGGCCATGTCCACCTTGGACTTGGCTTTTTCCGCCAACCGAACGCCCGGTGCAACTTTACGGACTTTGGCAAGGCCCAGGAATTCGAAAATCCGGATGTACATCCAGCCGATGTCGAACTCATACCACTTGTTCGACAACTTCGCTGATGTGCCGAATGTGTGATGGTTGTTGTGCAGCTCTTCGCCACCAATCAAAATACCCCAAGGCATCAAGTTGCGACTGGAATCAACGCAGTCGAAATTGCGGTAGCCCCAAAAGTGTCCGATTCCATTGATAACCCCTGCGGCCAAAACGGGAATCCACAGCATTTGAATGCCCCAGACAGAAATGCCTGCGGTACCGAACAACAAAACGTCAATAATCAGCATCAATGCCACGCCATGAGCGGAGTAAGGCAGGTACAGGTTGTTCTCTATCCAGTCGTTGGGGGTGCCATGACCGTACTTTTCAAGTGTTTCCTTGTTTTTGGCTTCTTTGCGGTACAGTTCCGCACCTTGCCAAAACACCTTCTTCAGACCCAAAGCCTGCGGGCTGTGCGGATCTTCGATGGTTTCGCATTTGGCGTGGTGTTTGCGGTGAATGGCCGCCCATTCCTTGGTGCCCTGACCCGTGGTCAGCCACATCCAGAAACGGAAAAAATGCGATAAAAGAGGGCCAACATCAAGAGCACGGTGCGCCATCGCACGGTGCAGATAGACAGTAACGCCTATGATTGTGATGTGGGTCATTACGAGGGTGGCAATAACAATCTGCCAAAAACTGGCACCAGTTAAGCCGTTCTGAAGGAATTCGAGCATTTCATCACTCTTCTAGTTTAGGTATCTGCGGATGATAACAGTGAACAAATGTATTTGTTTAGGAATACAATTCAAATTGCGTTAAAAGCAACACATGAAAACCCCACGTTTATAGTGAGTAAAGGGGAGTTTTTAACGCATCAAGCAAAGTTTACATTTGTACTCTGAAATGATTTTGCGATCTGGATTAACAAATCTGAGCGTATGGTCGCACTAGAGGTCGCTGAAGGTTTTTCACCCTTTAAAATCCAATACCTCATTTCGAGATTATAAGCCCCCTGCTGCATTTCTGCTACAAAAGCCTGAGGCTCTTCCTCCTTGGAAACTGCCGGATGTTGAAGTGCTGCAACCCGCATTAAATCAAGGGCTTTTCTGGCGTCGGAACTGATGTTCACTGAAATCCGGAGCACTTCCTGATGACTTTTTTCTGTTTGGGTTTGGTTGATCACAGGGACGCTGACCAACATTTCATTGGGCAAAATCGAGTGGGTGCCATCACTGCTACGCAGCACCGTGTAACGTGTTTTGATCTGAGTAACTGTACCTGCGTATTTATCGACAGCAATGGGTTGGCCAATACGCACGCTTCTGTCTAGAAGAATAATAAAACCCGATACGTAGTTGCTTGCAATTCGCTGCATACCCAATCCCAGACCAACACCCAAGGCCCCGCTAAACACGGACAATATGGTGAGATCAATGCCTGCCAG
>JBEIKS010000060.1:0-11142 GCA_040379625.1 Burkholderiaceae bacterium | reverse complement strand
GTAAGCCTTGTGTATCAGTTCAGGTGTGTGCTCAGCGACTTCTTCAATGTCCATGCCGCCTTCGCTCGATGCCATGACGCACACTTGTTGTGTCACACGATCCACCACCAGACCCAAGTAGTATTCTTTCTTGATGTCTGCACCCTCTTCAACCAGCAAACGACGGACTTTTTGTCCCTCTGGGCTGGTTTGATGGGTAATTAACTGCATACCCAGAATTTCGCCTGCGATTTTTTTGACGTCATCCAGGCTTTTTGCCAACTTCACGCCGCCGCCTTTACCGCGACCACCTGCGTGTATTTGCGCTTTGACGACCCATACCGGGCCACCCAGTTCTTGTGCTGCCTTGATCGCGTCATCGACAGAGAAACATGGCAGGCCACGGGGTACAACAACTCCGTATTTGCGCAAAATTTCCTTGCCTTGGTATTCGTGGATTTTCATCTCTGGTTCCTCGGGCTTAAATTTGAATGAAGCCTTCAATGCCCGGGCGCCTGAAGGGCGTCAAAGCATTAAGTGCGATTGAAAAATGGGAATGACGGAGGCGCAACAATACCGCTTCACAAAGTGGCGAGCACTTTGCAAGGGCAACTGCATTGCAGAAGAATTTTATTTTTGAAAACATCCCGTCCTGGTTTTTTTTAGCTTCAACAGAGCAGTCGCTTCGACGCTCCTTTTATTCACACCAACAGAATGTCTATCTGTGTGCGGTGAGTTTTAGGCAAAAACAGCGGAAAAGTGTAGCACAGCAATACTTACACCACGCCTACGATCACTCGAAATTGGCACACTGATTAACCCTCTGTGTCACTTCTCAACAATTCGCACTGTTTCAAGGCTTTTTTTACGTCGTCTGGTGCGAAGCCGCGAGCCAATAAAGCTCTGAACCATTTGGCTTGATTTTCGGGGGAAAAGGTTTGATGGCGGGTACGCTTATTGAGCCAAGCAAGCGCTCTTTGCTCATCGCTGACTTCAAGATCTTCAAACGCCTGTTGAATTTCAGGTGCTGCGACCTGATGCTGCTGAAGTTCAGCCTTGATTAAACGGCTGCCGTAGGTGGCAGACCGTCTTCGAGCGAGACTGCTGGCAAAACGGGCGTTGCTTTGCCAATTGTTGCTGACCAACCAATCGATGGCTTGAGCGATTTCTTCAGAGGAATAACCCTCTTCGCCCAAGCGGTGTCTTATTTCAAATTCACTGTATTCTCGACGGGTCAGCCAGCGCAAAGCCCGCAAATGGGGCTTTGTTTTTTTCTGCTCGACTGACTTGTTTTCGGAGTCAGGCTGCTTTCGCATCGGGTTTTGGATCTGGCTTTACGTCGGACTTGGCTTCCGACTTCGCTTCGGCTTTGCTATTGGGGTTGGCATCAACTGCGGGCGCATTTAAAAGCGCAACTCCCAGTTTTTCGCGGATGCGATTTTCAATTTCGCGGGCCATTTGCGGATGTTCACGCAAGAACTCGCGTGCATTGTCGCGGCCTTGACCGATTCTTTCGCCAGAATAACTGTACCAAGCACCTGATTTGTCTACGATATTGTTGGCGCTACCCAAATCGAGGATCTCGCCTTCGCGGGAAATGCCCTCGCCATACAAAATGTCGAAATCTGCTTGCTTGAACGGTGGGCACACCTTGTTCTTGACCACTTTGACCTTGGTTTCAGAACCAATGACCTCTTCACCCTTTTTAATGGACCCCACACGACGAATGTCCAGACGGACAGAAGCGTAAAACTTCAGCGCATTACCGCCTGTTGTTGTTTCAGGGCTGCCAAACATGACACCGATTTTCATTCGAATTTGGTTAATGAAAATAACAGTGGAATTGGTACGCTTGATGGAGGCTGTAAGTTTGCGCAGTGCCTGACTCATTAAGCGGGCTTGGAGGCCAGGCAAGGAATCTCCCATTTCGCCTTCAATTTCAGCACGGGGTGTGAGGGCTGCGACTGAGTCGATGACGATTAGGTCAACAGACCCGGAGCGAACCAAGGCATCCACGATTTCCAGCGCTTGCTCGCCGGTGTCTGGCTGACTGATCAATAGGTTTGACAGATCTACACCCAACTTTTGCGCGTAACCGACGTCCAAGGCGTGCTCTGCATCGATGAAGGCGCAGGTGCCGCCCAAACTTTGCATTTCTGCAATTACTTGCAAGGTTAAAGTGGTTTTGCCTGAAGACTCAGGACCGTAAATCTCAATGACACGCCCACGGGGCAAACCGCCAACACCCAAAGCTACGTCTAGTGTTAAAGAGCCTGTGGAGACCACTTGCAGGTCTTGCTCCACCTCTTTTTCACCGAACCGCATGATTGAACCCTTGCCAAATTGTTTTTCAATTTGCGCCAATGCGGCAGCAAGGGCTTTGGCTTTTTCTGTTGAATTTGGCCGAACGCGGGAGTCATCCATGTGTGTGCACCTAATAAAATTTGAGCGAATTGTTGAACTGAGAAATCATTATTGCACATATTTTACTGTAATTCCATACAGCCAAAAAGGATTACAACAGAAGAGTCACTCCGGGGGATAGTGCGCTGGGGCAGTGAGGCACTGCAAAGCGCCTTCCAGCGCGTGTTGTATGGTCAAAGCCCGCACCTGCGCACGGTTTCCTGATAGCAACAGCGTTTCGGAACGAAGTACAACAGAATTTTGGGGGGCATGCCCTGCTGTTGCCCAAGCGAAACAAACGGTACCAACCGGTTTGTCCGGTGTGGCGCCGCCAGGACCCGCAATTCCGCTGACCGCAAGTGTGAGCTGACAATTCAGACGGGTCAAGGCACCTTGCCCCATACATCTCACAACGGGTTCGGAAACCGCACCATGCTCGAAAAGTGTCTCGGCCGGCACACCGAGCAACTGCT
Organism: Burkholderiaceae bacterium; assembly: GCA_040379625.1. Taxonomy (GTDB): domain Bacteria; phylum Pseudomonadota; class Gammaproteobacteria; order Burkholderiales; family Burkholderiaceae_B; genus SXZD01. The sequence goes on along the minus strand of JBEIKS010000060.1, from coordinate 8,287 downwards.
GTTTCATTTCGTTGCTGTAAGTGACCAGACCACCCACCAACCAAGCGCTTGAACCCGGAAGATCGGTCAGGCAGTAGGCGATACCGCCGCCGGTACAGGACTCTGCTGTTCCCATGGTCCAACCTCGCTCGAGCAGCGCAAGTGAGAGCCGCTGCGCTGCCAGCTTGATGCCAGTTTGATACTCAAGCGGCAAAATCATGGCGTTACCAATGAAGGCAACCCCACCACACGGTAGTAGGCAGCAAAAATCAACAGGGTATAGAACGCTGCCAACAGATCATCAAACATGACGCCGAAGCCGCTTTTCCATTTTGCGTCGAAATGGCGAATCGGTTGGGGTTTGGTGATGTCGATGAGGCGGAACAGCAAAAACGCTGCAACCTGATCGGGCACTGTTTTTGGAACCATCCACAGCACCAGCCAAATGGCGATAATTTCATCCCAGACGATGGACCCGTGATCACTCACACCCAAATTTCTTCCGCAAATCTGGCAAGCCCAGCAACCCACAAAGAAACCGAGTAAGAGCGTTATTGCCCATGTCTGGTCGTTCAGGTAGGGGTTGATTGCAATGAAGGAAACCCAACCAAACAGGGTTCCAAACGTGCCGGGGGCCACCCAAGGCAACCCACTGCCAAAACCGAGCGCCAACACATGGGCTGGGTTCGACAACATAAAACGCCAACTCGGATGCTTTATTTTTCTTGATTTTTCGCTTTTAAGTGGGGCGACCGGTTCTGGCGTCAGCAGCGATTCCACGGTTGAATCGATCACAGATAAATTCACAGGATCAGGAATGGGCTTGGCGTCACCGCTATCGAGCACTTCGCCTTCGACGTCTGGTAACTGTGGCCGCGCCGCCAAACCAGAATCCAAGACAGGTTCCGCATCGGGGACGGGCTGAGAACCAGCGGCCACGACTGGCAGTATGGGCTGCTCAGGCTGAGGCGTTGATTCAGTTGAAGTGCTCATAGGCCTTGCCTTCCAGATTGATCTGTTCACCATCAAGGGTTTCCAGGCTAATACCGCCCCCGGAAGTTATCCGACCGATTTTACTCAAGGGCACCTGCAAGGAATGCCCAATTTGTCTCAATTGCGGTTCATTTTCAATAGGCGCGGTAAAACAAAGCTCATAGTCATCTCCGCCGTACAAGGCAAACCGCTGACGCAGGGCGGGTGGCAACGAGGTCAGAACCGATGCATAGGGAATGGCGGACTCGTGTAAGTGTGCGCCTAAATTACCGCTCGATTTCAAAATATGACCCAGATCAGAGCGAAGTCCGTCCGAAACATCAATGCAGGCTCGGGCCAGGTGCCTCAAGCCGATGCCCAAGGCAATTCTGGGCTCCGGATATTCAAGACGCTGCTTGGCCAGACCCGCTGTTTCGGCGTCAAGCGCAGGCAAGGCCGTTGGATCAGATTGCAATGCCACGCTCAGGGCTGCGGCACCCAAGTCTCCACTGACCCAAATATCATCACCGACCTGAGCATTTTTTCTCATCAGCATGGAGGAGATACCCGGCACCTGCCCCAGTACGGTGACAGAAAGCGAAATACCACCACCGCGGCGAACCGAAGTGGTGTCTCCGCCGATCAGGGGGCAAGAAAACAGATCTGCCAGTCGAGTGAAGCCTGAGGAAAAATCAGCCAGCCAGGGTTCCTCTACGCTTGGCAGGGACAAGGCCAACAAACAAGCGACTGGCTCAGCGCCACAGGCAGCAAGGTCAGACAAATTAACAGCCAAGGATTTGTGCCCGATGGCAAATGCAGGCGCATCAGAGAAAAAGTGCACGCCTTCGGAAAATGTATCGACGGAAGTCAGCAGGACGGCTCCGGCCGGCAAGCTTACAGCGGCGCAGTCATCGCCAATGCCAACAGGCACCAGCGGATTGACCCGCTGGGCGCTGCGCAATCCGAAGTAGCGATCAATGAGATCGAATTCCCCGGCCATTGGCTTTTATTGTCCGGTTTCCGTTGGTCTCAACTGCCCTGCCAGGCGGTCAAGTACGCCATTGACATACTTAAAACCATCGGTGCCGCCAAATGTTTTGGCCAGCTCGATGGCTTCATTAATGACGACTTTGTAGGGCACATCAAGGTGATGGCGCAATTCGTGGGTGGCAGTCAGCAAAACGGCCTTTTCAACAGGACTGAGTTCCGCCCAAGTGCGGTCAAGATGAGGCTCGATGAGTTCCGACAAGGGAACAATATCTCGGACACTGCCATGCAGCAAGGAGTCAAACAAGACCTTGTCTGCTTTGGCAAAGCCCGGCGCCTCTCGCAAATGGGCGTCTATGGCACCAGTGTCCACAGGGTTGAGCAGCCATTGATAGACACCCTGAAGGGCCAGCTCCCGGGACCGACGACGCGCGTTCCGGGTGTGCGGCTTGATGATTTCAGTCATCTTCGCCCTCGATGTGGATACTGGGCAGAAGTTCGTCCATTTCTATCATCAAACCAGCCATTTCAATGGCGGCTCTGGCGGCATCCGAGCCTTTTTCTTCAATGCGGTCAATGGCCTGCGCTTCAGTGAAGGTTGTGAGTACTGCATTGGCCACAGGAATACCGAAATCAAGGGAAACGCGGGTAACACCGGCAGCACTTTCATTGCAGACCAGTTCAAAATGGTAAGTTCCGCCTTTGACAACCGCACCAAGCGCCACCAAAGCGTCAAACTCGCCGGAGATGGCCAAGCGCTGCAGCGCTACGGGGATTTCCAGCGCTCCGGGAACTGACACATGAAAAATATCGTCTTCGTGAACGCCGTGAGCAATTAATGTGTCTTTGCAGGCTTTCCACAAACCATCGGTGATTTGCGGGTTGAAGCGAGCCTGAACGACTGCGATGTGTAGCCCTGTACCGTCTAATGTTTCGGGTGCAATACCTGGAGTTTGGCTCATTGTGTTTCCTTGTTTACGTAACCTGCAACTTGCAGATCGAAGCCGGCCATGCTGGGCATTTTTCGGGGGTTGGCGAGAAGGCGCATCTTGCCCACATTGAGCAGACGCAAAATTTGCGCACCTACGCCATAGGTGCGCAAATCCATTTTATTGTGAGGCACTTTGTTCAAGTATTGATCGCCGAGACGCTCGACTTCGTCGAGTGCCTTGAACTGGGCAAAAGTACGTTCGGCCGTTTCATTGCAATTCAGCATCACCAACACACCCTGCTCTGATTGGGCAATGGCCTGCATAGCTGAAGGCACCGAAAAAGAGTGTGTAGTCAGACTGGTTTCCAGAAAATCAATGACGGACAGCGGTTCGTGCACCCGGACAAGGGTCTCTTTGGCGGGGTCGATGTTGCCTTTAACCAGCGCAAGATGCGCTGACCCGGTGGGTTTATCGCGCAAGGCCACCACATGAAAAGAACCAAATGCAGTGTTCAACACCCGCTCGTGAATTTTTTCAACCAAAGACTCATGCGCTGCCCGGTAGTGAATCAGGTCAGAAATTGTGCCCACTTTTAAATTGTGGACCTGGGCAAATTCCATGAGATCGGGCAGACGGGCCATGGTGCCATCGTCTTTCATGATCTCGCAAATAACCGATGCGGGCGTGAGACCCGCCATACCCGCCAAGTCACAACCCGCTTCGGTGTGCCCTGCGCGCATCAGCACGCCACCGGCCACCGCCGTCAAGGGAAAAACATGGCCAGGCTGTACGAGATCTTCGGCACGCGCATGCTTGGCGACAGCCGTTCGGATGGTGTGAGCCCTGTCTGCCGCTGAAATTCCTGTGGAAACGCCTTCGGCCGCCTCAATGGAGACTGTAAAGTTGGTACCGTGCGATGCACCGTTTTTACTGACCATGGGACGCAAACCCAACTGGTGGCAGCGGTCTTCGGTCAGCGTGAGGCAAATCAGGCCGCGGCCGAACTTGGCCATGAAGTTGATGGCATCAGGCGTTACGAAATCAGCCGCGAGCACCAGATCCCCTTCGTTTTCACGGTCTTCCTCATCAACGAGTATCACCATGCGACCCGAGCGCAACTCTTCCACGATCTCCAAGGTTGAGCTTATCGTCATGCGGTCACCCTTGACCTTCCAAAATTGTTGTACAGCCGCCTATTGTACTTGTCTAGGCCTGCTCACGGCAAAAGCAAAGGCCAAAACCAGCAAAGCAAAGAGGATTGGCGCAAAAAGACCCAGTCTTGCGTAGGGCGTGAGGCCTTTCATACCGACCAGATCTGCCTTTCCCACCAGACGCGCGTGAGATTGCATGCTCATGACCCATTGACCGTGGGCATCAATGACGCCGGACACGCCAGTATTGGTGGCTCTGACCGTGGGTTTTCTGTGCTCTGCGGAGCGGACTCGCGACATTTGGGCGTGTTGTTCCAAGGCCCAGGACTGACCGAACCAGGCCAGATTGCTGACATTGAACAAAACATGGGGCTCCGGGGTGGCCGATGACACCAAGGCTGCAAATTCATGACTAAACACATCTTCGTAACAGACGTTGGGCAAGATATTCAGGCCCGACACCTGAAATGCGTTGGGCGCGCCTTGCCCCCGGTTAAAGTCGCCCATGGGCATGTTCATTAAGTCGACGAACCAACGAAAACCCAAAGGGATGAATTCTCCGAACGGCACAAGGTGCCGTTTGTCATAGCGGTCGCTGGGGTGGTCTGGTGCATTCGGGGATGTAATGGGCAGCGCAATGACGCTGTTGGTGTAAATATCGCCATCTTGCAAAGCGGCACCCATCACCACCGGGGTTTGGTAGACAAAGGCCAAACCGGCAAAGGCATCGCGCCAAGACTGCGGGGCCTCCTGCCAAAGCACTGGCAGCGCAGTTTCAGGAAACATCAACCAGTCGCCCGGTTTGGAATGCTCTCCGGCCAAACGGCCCAGATCCACCGTACTCAAAAAGTTTTCAGTAATGTGTTGTGGGTCAAACTTCACGGTTTGCGACACATTGGGCTGAATAACATGCACGCTGACCTGCCCTGCCTTCTCTGCCCCCCAAGACAAAGGGAGCATTAATTGACCAGCGCCTGCAAAACACACAAGCGGCAGCGTTAATATCAGTAGCCGGGCACGAATACCTGTATTGGTACGCAAACCAGCCGGCAAACTTGCCAGACAAAAAGCAAAAAACCCCAAGGCAAAACCCAGACCGTAGTTGCCAATGAGCGGGTACCAACCCGAAAACGGCGTATCCAGCCAAGCCTCACCTGAAGTCAGCCAGGGGAAACCTGTGAATATCCAGGCTCTTGCATATTCAGATACGGCCCACACCATGCCAAACAAAACCGCTTTGACAGCGACTGGCTCACTTCGACCCTGCCAGCGTTGGTCTAACCTGCGCATGATAAAAAAGGCTGTGGCTGGAAAAAGCGCCATGTAGGCTGCCAGCAAAGCCACCGCCAACACGGCAACGGCGGCTGGAACCTCTCCAAATTCATGAAGGCTGATATACAACCAATGGATTCCTACGGAAAACTGCCCAAAACCATAGAAAAAACCAGCCTTGAACCCGACGGGCGTTTTAGTGGGGATATTTATTTCTGAAGGCGTGCGTGCAATTGCGATGGCCAGCGCCAAACCCAGAGGCTGGAGGTAAACCCAAGACAGCGGCGCAAACCCTAGACACCAAGATGCGCCGATCAAGAATAACAAGCCACCCCGAAAAAAAGGTGACTGCGACCACTGTTTCGAAAAACTCATTTTTTCAAGGATTGTCAGAGGCCGACCCACCATGACCCAAAGCCTCCTGCAGAAGACCTTTCTCTTCCACAGGACTGGCGACTATGCGCTCCACTTTTAGCAGGTGTACTTGTCGAGCATCTGCCCTGAGCACTTCAAAGCGCATGGGCGACAACTCTATGGATTCACCCCGACGAGGAACCCGGCCCAAATGGTCTGCCATCAAACCGCCCAGCGTGTTGGACTGTGATGTATCGAACTCACAACCAAAGGCCTCATTGAACTGCTCGATTTCAGTCAAGGCCTTCACACGAAACACATTTTGGCTGGTGGCCGGATCAAACAGCACGATATTGTCGCTTTCGTCATCGAAATCGTATTCATCTTCAATATCACCCACAATTTGTTCCAACACATCCTCAATGGTGATCAGCCCCGCTACATTGCCGTACTCATCAACCACCACCGCCATGTGGTTGCGGTTGTCCCGAAAATCGCGCAACAACACATTTAAACGCTTGCTCTCGGGAATGAACACCACGGGCCGCAACATGTCGCGCAGATCAAAATCAGGGTTCAAGGCATGCTGCAGCAAATCTTTGGCCAGCAAAATTCCAATAACGTTGTCCCGGTGATTTTCAAACACAGGAAAACGGGAATGGGTGGCGGCCACAGCAAATGCGATGATGTCTGGAACGGGTTGCGAGATGTCTATCATGTCGGCCTGAGAGCGCGGCACCATAATGACGCGGGCAGACAACTCTGACACCTGCATCACGCCTTCAATCATGGAAAGCGCGTCTGCATCGAGAAGGTTTTTTTCATGCGCGTGGTGAAGAATTTCCTGCAATTGCTCTCTGTCTTCGGGTTCGCGCAACAACAAAGAAGACAGTTTTTCCAACAAACTCTGGGAGCGTCGGTGAGGAAGGGCCTGCGAAGCAAGCGATTCAGACATACGTTTGGGAATGCAATGACATTCCCCGAAGTGGCAACGCTCCAAGCATACCAAAAAGCCTCTCAGGACGTAATCACTGCTTCCGCTCTTAAGGAATGTGGCAGGGCCTCTATGATCTTCAAATCCACCAATTGCCCGATCAACCGGGGGTGGCCGACAAAATTGACAACCCGATTGTTGTCAGTACGGCCAGACAACTCGGTGACATCCTTCTTGGCATACCCCTGCACCAGCACCCGCTGGATACTGCCCACCATGGACTGGCTGATCTGCAAGGCATTTGCATCGATGGTTTTTTGCAATCGGGCCAACCGCGCCAGCTTGATGTCCGCGGGGGTGTCGTCTTTTAAGTCGGCAGCGGGTGTGCCGGGTCTCTGGCTGTAAACGAAGGAAAAGGAGGTGTCGAAACCAACGTCCTCAATCACTTTCATCGTGGCTTCAAAGTCCGCCTCGGACTCCCCGGGAAAACCGACAATAAAATCTGAGGAAATGGAAATATCAGGGCGCACTGCCCGCAATTTCCGAATAATGGATTTGTATTCCAGCGCTGTATAGCCCCGCTTCATAGCGGCCAAGATACGGTCTGAACCGGCCTGAACCGGCAAATGCAGGTGACTGACGAGTTTGGGCAATTTTTCGTAAGCTGCAATGAGGCGAGCATTGAATTCTTTGGGGTGGGAGGTGGTGTAGCGAATCCGCTCGATACCGGGAATTTCAGAGACATATTCCAACAAAAGGGCAAAGTCGGCTTTTTCTTCGCTGCCTTCCATGCGACCCAAATACGCATTTACGTTCTGCCCCAACAAATTGACTTCCCGGACACCTTGGTCAGCCAAGTCAGCCACTTCAACCAGAACATCCTCAAACGGCCGGGACACTTCTTCACCCCGGGTATAGGGCACAACGCAAAAACTGCAGTATTTGCTGCAACCTTCCATGATGGAAACATAGGCGGTGACGCCTTCCACCTTTGCAGGCGGCAGGTGGTCAAACTTTTCAATTTCCGGAAATGAAATGTCGACTTGGGCGCGCCCCTTGCGTCTGCGATTGGCAATCAACTCGGGCAAGCGGTGCAGTGTTTGCGGACCGAACACAACATCAACATAAGGGGCCCTGCGAACAATGGCTGCACCTTCCTGACTGGCCACACAGCCCCCCACTCCGATAATAAGGTCGGGTTTTGTCTTCTTCAGCAACTTTGCGCGACCCAGGTCAGAGAAAACTTTTTCTTGGGCTTTTTCCCGAACCGAGCAGGTGTTGAACAAAATAACATCTGCATCTTCCTGGCTGTCTGTGCGAACCAAACCGTCGGATTCACGAAGCACGTCCAACATTTTGTCGGAGTCGTATTCGTTCATTTGGCAACCAAAGGTTTTGATAAAGACTTTTTTAGACATGCTAGGCTTTCACTGGTGTTGGCTGGGTTTGTGCAAAACACGCCCTAAAACCCCTACCCTTGAGAACCACAGCGAACTTTGCAATTGAAAAAATGCCTAGGCGAAGCGATTGCGGCGCGGGTTGCGTTTTTAAACGGTGGACACTGCAAGCGCCTTATTGTACACAAGGGCATGCTTACTCTAAACTGGTTGCCCGCAGGTTCATCTGATTCAGGCCACTTTTGCCATGCCAAATTCCCCGTTTTCATTTTTGCGCTCTGCGCTGCAACTGGTCACCGACCCAAGCGC
>JBEIKS010000059.1:0-11225 GCA_040379625.1 Burkholderiaceae bacterium | reverse complement strand
CCCTTAAAGTTGAACATGGCGGGCGTGATTCCTCCGATTTTTGCCTCAAGTATTATTTTATTACCGGCAACACTGACGAGCTGGTTCAGTGGTGGCGATTCGAACAGATGGTTGAGCGATATTGCGGCTACTTTGTCACCTGGCCAGCCTTTGTATGTGTTGTTGTACGCTACTGCAATTGTATTTTTCTGTTTCTTTTACACGGCATTGGTTTTTAATAGCCGGGAAACTGCAGACAACTTGAAGAGAAACGGCGCTCTTATACCTGGAATTAGGCCCGGGGAACAAACTGCCCGTTTCATCGACAAGATTTTGATGCGTCTTACATTGGTTGGTGCGGCCTACATCACTTTAGTTTGCTTGCTGCCAGAGTTTTTAGTTTTGAGTTGGAATGTTCCTTTTTATTTTGGCGGTACGTCCTTGCTCATTGTCGTAGTCGTAACAATGGATTTCATGGCGCAAGTGCAAGCCTACGTGATGTCCCAGCAATATGAAGGGCTTTTGAAGAAATCAAACTTCAAGGGTCCAGGAACAGGACGGTAATCGGTGAGCAAGGAAGATGTAATTCAAATGTTGGGTGAGGTCTTAGAAAATCTCCCCAATGCAACATTTAGGGTTAAGTTAGAAAATGGCCATGTGGTGCTCGGTCATATTTCAGGGAAGATGCGCATGAATTACATTCGTATTCTTCCTGGTGACAAAGTCACCGTGGAGTTGACACCGTATGACTTGAGCCGAGCTCGGATCGTTTTCCGCGCAAAGTAAAAAAAGGTTTTTAGGAGAAATTTATGAGAGTCCAGGCGTCGGTAAAGAAAATTTGCCGTAACTGCAAGATTATCAAGCGCAAGGGTGTGGTTCGTGTGATTTGTACTGATCCCCGCCACAAGCAGCGTCAAGGTTAATTCGAGGTAGAACGAGATGGCACGTATTGCTGGAGTGAATATTCCCAATCATCAGCACACTGAGATCGGACTGACCGCCATATTTGGCGTAGGTCGCTCAACGTCACGCAAAATTTGCGAGGCGGCTGGTGTTCCCTTTTCCAAGAAGATCAAGGATCTGAACGATTCCGAGCTTGAAAAACTTCGCGAAGAAGTTGGCAAAGTAACGGTTGAGGGCGATCTGCGCCGGGAGCTCAATTTGAGCATCAAGCGTTTGATGGATCTTGGTTGCTACCGCGGTATGCGTCACCGCAAGGGTCTTCCTTGCCGTGGTCAGCGCACTCGCACCAACGCTCGTACACGCAAGGGTCCTCGTAAGGCCGGCGTGTCGCTGAAGAAATAATTCATCTGCGATTGAGAGAATTTTAGAATGGCTAAACCCCAAGCAAACGCAGCAAATAACCGCGCGCGTAAAAAAGTTCGCAAGAACGTTTCCGACGGTATTGCGCATATTCATGCATCCTTTAACAACACGATCATCACGATTACCGATCGCCAAGGCAACGCCTTGTCATGGTCTACCTCTGGTGCTCAGGGTTTCAAAGGCTCACGCAAATCTACACCTTTCGCCGCTCAGGTAGCTGCGGAAGTTGCGGGTCGCGCTGCTCAGGAATGCGGTATCAAAACTGTTGAAGTTCGTATTACAGGACCAGGCCCAGGCCGTGAGTCTACAGTGCGTGCTTTGAATGCAGTTGGAATTAAGGTGACCAGCATTGCTGACATCACCCCAGTTCCACACAACGGCTGCCGCCCACCAAAGCGTCGTCGTATTTAATTTATCAGGGGTTTCCCCTCTGGTGTGTTCGGGTACTCCCCGGTAAATCCACCGTCGATAAGACTATGTGCCCCGTGCACTGAATGAAAGAGGTTTTAAGTGGCTCGTTATATTGGTCCAAAATGTAAATTGTCCCGCCGTGAAGGTACGGACTTGGGTTTGAAGAGTGCGCGTCGCGCTCTTGATACCAAATGTAAGCTTGACAGCAAACCAGGTCAGCACGGCCGCACCTCTGGTGCCCGTACTTCTGACTTCGGCGGTCAGTTGCGTGAAAAGCAAAAAGTAAAGCGTATGTACGGTGTGTTGGAGCGTCAGTTCCGCCGCTACTTTGCCGAGGCAGAGCGTCGCAAGGGTAACACCGGCGAGACACTGTTGAAACTGCTTGAGTGCCGTCTTGACAACGTTGTGTATCGCATGGGCTTTGGCTCCACCCGCGCTGAAGCGCGTCAGTTGGTCAGCCACAAAGCGATCACAGTGAATGGTCAGTGCGTGAACATCCCGTCCTACCAAGTCAAGGTTAATGACATCGTGGCAGTCCGCGAGAAGTCAAAGACCCAAAGCCGAATCATGGAGTCCGTACAGCTTGCAGAAGGCAACGGTTTTCCGGTGTGGTGTTCAGTCGACTCCAAAAAGCTCGAAGGCGTTTTTAAGAGCCTCCCAGAGCGCAGTGAGTTGTCGCAAGAAGTTAATGAGTCGCTGATCGTCGAATTGTATTCACGTTGATCAGTGTTTTAGGTAATCCATCAGCCTTATTGGTGTAACGAGCCAAGGGTATTGTCAAGGATGCTAGATGTTTAATCAGAGTTTGTTGAAGCCGAAGATCGTTGATGTTGAGGCTTTAGGTCCAAGTAGTGCCAAAGTCATTATGGAACCCTTTGAGCGTGGCTATGGCCACACTTTGGGTAACGCATTGAGACGCGTGTTGTTGTCGTCCATGGTTGGTTTTGCACCGACTGAGGTTTCGATTGCAGGCGTGGTTCATGAATACTCAACACTGGATGGTGTACAGGAAGACGTCGTAGAGATTCTTTTGAATCTTAAGGGCATTGTCTTCAAATTGGCCACCCGGGATGTTGTGACTGTTACCTTGCGTCGTGAGGGCGAAGGTCCTGTGCGCGCTTCGGATATCGAGTTGCCACACGACGTTGAAATCGTGAATCCTGACCATGTGATTGCTAACCTGTCTAAGGGCGGCAAGCTGGATATGCAGATCAAGATCGAAAAGGGTCGCGGTTACGTTCCAGGTACTTTGCGTCGCTTCCCAGACGAAGCCAGCAAAGCGATTGGCCGTATTGTGTTGGATGCGTCCTTCAGCCCGGTGTCTCGCGTTTCTTACGCTGTCGAGAGTGCACGGGTTGAGCAACGTACCGATCTGGACCGTCTGGTGATGCACATTGAGACCAACGGTGTCATTCAGCCTGAAGAGGCTATTCGACATGCTGCCGGTATCTTGCGTGACCAATTGTCTGTATTCGCCGCTTTGGAGAATACAACCGAGTCTGCTGAGCAGCCGAGAGCGCCGCAAATCGATCCGATTTTGTTGCGTCCGGTAGACGACTTGGAACTGACAGTGCGTTCCGCGAACTGCTTGAAAGCTGAGAACATTTATTACATCGGCGACCTGATTCAGAGAACCGAAAACGAACTGCTTAAGACTCCTAACTTGGGTCGTAAGTCGTTGAACGAAATCAAGGAAGTGCTTGCCGCTCGTGGCTTGACACTTGGAATGAAACTTGAAAACTGGCCACCAGCCGGGCTTGAAAAGCCCTGACCGGTCATTTGAGTAACTGAGGACAAAAAAATGCGCCACCGCAACGGACTGCGTAAACTGAATCGCACCAGTAGCCACCGTCAGGCTATGCTTCGTAACCTGACTCAAGCCCTGCTGCTTCATGAAGCAATCAAAACAACACTGCCCAAGGCCAAAGAATTGCGCCGTGTTGCAGAGCCACTGATCACCTTGGCAAAAACTCCTACGCTTGCTAACAAGCGTTTGGCGTTTGACCGCCTGCGTGACCGTGATCTGGTTGTAAAATTATTTGCTGAGTTGGGTCCACGCTACGCAGCGCGTCCAGGCGGCTATCTTCGTATCCTGAAGATGGGCTTCCGCGTTGGTGACAAGGCTCCGATGGCTTTCGTTGAATTGGTCGATCGTCCAGAAATGACCGAGCCAGTGGAAGTTGAAGCTGCCGCCTAAGTAGGGCGTTTCTGTTTGCTCTGTTTGCACAGAGGCTTGCAGGTGTATTATCGAAGGGCTACCGCTTGCGGTGGCCCTTTTTAGTTTCCGGGCTCGTTTAGAGTTGCGTGTGTTCTTACTGAGTGCGTTGTCAGTGCTCGCGGGGTGTTGTTTGTGATTTTATCCATGTCGCATGTTCGCAAATCCTTTGGCGGTTTGCAGGCGGTTGATGACCTCTCATTTTTAGTGGAAAAGGGCGAGTGCCTGGGCCTGTTGGGGCCCAACGGTGCGGGTAAAACGACCACGCTCAGGCTTTCTTTAGGCCTGTCCAGGGCTGACAGTGGAATGGTGAGTCTGCTTGGTTTCAACATGGCGCTAGACCCCTACGAAGCCCGTGCGAGGGTCGGCGTTGTTCCGCAGCAGGACGCATTGGATCCTGATTTTTCGGTTCGGGAAAACCTGCTGGTGTTCGGGCGTTATTTCGGGTTGTCCAAGGTGCAGTTGGAGTCAAGGATTCCCGAGTTGTTGGCGTTTGCGTCGCTAGAGAAACGCGGTTCGGATAGGGTGACGGACTTGTCGGGTGGATTAAAGCGTCGGCTCACACTGGCCAGAGCGCTCATCAACGATCCAGAGATGATTTTCCTGGATGAACCCACGACGGCGCTTGACCCTCAGGCGCGGCATCTGATCTGGGAGCGTTTGCAGTCTCTGCGCGAGCAGGGAAAGACGCTGTTGCTCACCACCCATTTTATGGACGAGGCTCAGCGCTTGTGCGACCGTATTCTGATTATTGATCAAGGGCGTGCGATTGCCTCAGGCACCCCCAGAACACTGATACGGGAACAAATTGACAGCGAGGTTATTGAGCTGTTCGGACGTTCAGCTAGGGCGTGGTTGGAAGCGCACCAGCCAGTGGATTTGACCTCGCGTGTTGAGTTCAGCGGCGACACTGTGTTTATTTATACAAAGCAGGCGCGTTCTTGGTTGGCTTTGCTGGAAGAGGACCGGGGCGATTTGCAGTATTTGTATCGCCCTGCCAATTTGGAAGATGTATTTTTGCGGCTCACTGGGCGGGATTTGCGCGATGACTGATTGTTGTTACTTGTGGGTATTTGTTTGCCCGGGTGCTTTTGTATGAACAGCGTGGTTGCAGCGAGCCGTCGTCCCGGTTTTTTTGCGGGCGTTTATGCGGTGTGGTTTCGCAATGCCTTGGTCTGGCGCAAGCTTGCCGTTCCGAGTGTGCTGGGGAATGTACTTGACCCGTTGATGGGTCTGTTGGCTTTCGGGTTCGGACTGGGCGGGCTGATGCCAGAGGTCGGTGGTGTTCCTTATTTGAATTATCTGGTGTGCGGTACCTTGGCCATGAGCGCCATGCACGCAGCAACTTTTGAGGCTTTGTATTCGGCGTTTTCGCGCATGCATGTGCAGCGCACTTGGGAGGCCATTATGAACACGCCTTTGAGTTTGACGCAGGTGGTGTTGGGCGAGTGGGTGTGGGCTGCTACAAAGAGCTGGATGAGCAGTGGCGCCATGGTGATTGTGGTGGCGGCCCTGTCTTTGGGTGATGTGCAGGCGTATGCGCTGACCCTGGTGTTCCTTGCGTTGGGGGCCCTGATGTTCTCCGGGTTGGCGCTTTGCATTAATGCCAAGGCCGGGGGCTATGACTTCTTTATGTTTTATTTTACGCTGTGCATTACGCCCATGACGTTTTTATCGGGTGCGTTTTTTCCCCGGACACAGTTGCCTGAGGTGGCTCAAGTGGTGGCAGATGTGTTGCCGCTTTCTTTGTTGGTGGATGTCATTCGCGCCGTGTTCGAGCATCGGCTTGGGTCTGCGATTCCGCAAGTTGGAGGGTTGGTTGCCTACACTGCGGTGTCTGCAACGCTGGCGGTGTTTTTGAGTCGCAAGCGCTTTGAGAAGAGCTGATTCGATCTGATACCGGTAGGGACTTTCGAGGTGTAAATGGCTGAGTTGGTTGCGAAAACGGTCGCTACGGAAGTGGTACGCATGGAAGCAGATGATGGCGTGTTGTTGTGTTTTTCAACCGCACCCAGCCTTGATGTGGCCAAAGCGATAGCATCGGTACTGCTTGAACGTCGCTTGGTGGCCTGTGTGTCCGTTGTGCCCGGAGCGGTCTCCATGTACCGATGGGAAGGTCAGGTTCAATGCGAAAACGAAGTCTGGCTGTTGATTAAAACAACGCAGGCGCAGTGCGCCGAACTGCAGGATGCTTTTGTCGAGTTACACCCGTATGAGGTGCCCGAGTTGTTGGTGGTCAGTACGGTGTCTGCGTTGCCTGCCTATGTACAGTGGGTCTTTGAATCGGTGGCTCCGGTTAAAAAGAACAATGTTGTTGAATCTTAAGGTGAGTTGTCGAGTGATGTCTGATTCGGGTGTTTCTTTGCTTGGTATAAGTGTTGGTCATTCGTTTTCGCGGGGGAAATTTTCCTTGCTTGAATGCAATCGTGTTTTGCGATTGTCGGTGCTGCAACTATTGGTGCTTTGCACTGCATTTTTGGCGTTGTCAGCGGTGTTTGCACAAGACTTCCTTGAACCTGAAAAGGCCTTTCCTGTTCAGATCCAAACGATTTCGGGTCGCCCCGTGGTGGTGTTCGACGTGGCGGACGGGTACTTTTTGTACCGCGATAAATTGTCAGTGACTTTGCCCGAGTCTGCCCAAAAAAACGGGGTGAGTCTGGTGGCGGCGGTGCCGCGCGGCAAGACGAAATTCGACGAGAATTTAGGCAAGGAAGTTGAAACCTTGCGGGGGCAAGTCCGGGTGGCGTTGGAGTTTTCTGGTGGTTTGCCTGAGTTTGTCTCTGTTAATTCACAGGGATGCGCCGATGCCGGTCTGTGTTACCCGCCAATGACGCAGACGCTGGCGTTGCGGGGTGAGGCGAGCGGTGCACGTGATTTTACGAAATCGGTGTTGGGCGCAGCGGCCAACCGGATAGGGTTGGGGCGCCCGGACAGTGGTCCTTCGAATGGTGCTGGTGAGGATGAGCAAAAAACAGTGCCGCGTGTGTCTGCCGACCAAGCCGGTGACCTTGCAGCCCAACTGGCGGGCGGTCAGTTCTGGTTGGTTTTGCCTGTTTTCTTTGGGCTGGGTTTGTTGTTGGCTTTTACCCCCTGTGTGCTGCCCATGGTGCCTATTTTGTCAGCGGTTGTTGTGGGGCAGGGCACGCAGACCCGTGGTCGTTCGGTGCGCTTGGCGCTCGCCTATGTGGCGGGCATGTCCGTGGTGTACGCCTTGGTGGGGGTGGCTGCCGGTTTGACGGGTCAAGGGCTGGTGGCGGCGCTGCAAAAGCCTTGGGTGCTGGTGAGTTTTGCGGTCTTGCTGTTTGCCTTTGGTGTGGCGATGTTGGGTGCCTATGAATTGCAGCTGCCCAGTGGCCTGCAAAACTGGCTGAATGCAAAGTCCTCCAATTTGCAGGGAGGACGGTATGGTCCTGTGGTTTTGATGGGTGGTTTGTCCGCTTTGCTGGTGGGGCCTTGTGTGGCGCCGCCGTTGGCGGGGGCCTTGTTGTATTTGTCCTCCACCGGTGACTGGGTTCTGGGTGGCTCGGCTTTGCTGGCATTGTCTTGGGGCTTGGGTGCGCCGCTGATTTTGGCGGCGGGCGCAGCCGGATCCTTTTTGCCCAAGGCCGGCGCCTGGATGGAGTCTGTGAAGCGGTTTTTCGGATTCCTGCTGATGGCGCTTGCAATCTATACGCTGGCGCCCGTACTTTCCAGTGCGCTGCTGATGGCGGTGTGGGCCTTGTTTCTGTTGGTGGCTGCGGCCTGTATGGGCGCGTTGCAGGTCTTGCCTTTGAACGCTTCGATGTGGATGCGCTTGCGCCAAGGCAGTGCCTGGTCTTTGTTGCTGGTTGGTGTGCTGCAGGGTGTGGGTGCGGGCTTGGGCGGCGATGATGTACTGCGTCCGCTGGCGCCGCTGACCCAACCGTTAAACGGTGAGGCTCGCATGAAAGTAGGCGAGGACAAGGTTTCAGCCTTGCCGTTCGTCCGAGTCCGGGCGGAAGATCTGGATTTGCATCTGGCGAACTTGCAGAGACCGGCCTTTCTGGATTTTTACGCCGATTGGTGCGTGTCTTGCAAGGAAATGGAGCGCTTTACGTTTTCAGACGAGGCGGTGCGCAAGCAGTTGAAATCGGTGGAGTGGATACAGGTGGATGTTACTCACAACACGGCGGCTGATCAGGCTTTGTTGAAGCGCTTCCGTTTGTTTGGCCCGCCAGGCATCGTGTTTTTTGATGCAAAAGGGGTGGAAATACCTGGGGCCAGGGTGGTGGGTTTTCAGAACGTTGAAACCTTTTTGGCCACACTCAGGGCTGCCGGATTTGCTCAGCCCTGAAGAAACAGTGTGGGGGTTTATTGTTCAGATAGCCACTGTGCGACTTGCAGTGAAAAATAGCTGAGAACGCCATCGCCGCCTGCACGTTTGAACGCCAGCAGTGACTCCATGACAACGGCCCGTTCGTCGAGCCAGCCATTGCCTGCAGCGGCTTTGATCATCGCGTATTCGCCGCTGACCTGATAGGCAAACGTCGGTACGCTGAAGGTGTCTTTGACGCGTCTGACGATATCGAGGTAGGGCATTCCGGGTTTGACCATCACCATGTCCGCGCCCTCTGCGATGTCCATGCCCACTTCCCGCAATGCCTCGTCGGAGTTTGCCGGGTCCATTTGATAGGTTTTTTTGTTGCCCTTGCCCAGATTGCTGGCGCTGCCGACGGCATCCCGGAAGGGGCCGTAAAAGCTGGAGGCGTACTTCGCTGAGTAGGCCATGATTCGGGTGTGAATGTGGCGATCGCTTTCCAATGCAAGACGGATGGCGCCGATGCGCCCGTCCATCATGTCGCTTGGGGCGACGATGTCTACGCCTGCGGCCGCCTGTACACAGGCTTGTTGCGCCAGCACTTTGACGGTTTCATCGTTCAGTACATAACCAGAGGCGTCGATCAGACCGTCTTGACCGTGTGAGGTGTAGGGGTCGAGTGCCACGTCGGTGAGGATACCGAGTTCTGGAAAATGCTTTTTCAGTGCTGTGACTGCCGTGGGTACCAAGCCGTCAGGGTTGAGCGCTTCCAGTCCGTCTGCGGTTTTTTTCTCAGCCTCAATGACGGGAAACAAAGCCATGACAGGAATGCCCAGCTTCACGCAGTGTTCAGCCACCGGTAGAAGCAGGTCAAGCGACAAGCGTTCCACACCCGGCATGGAGGCAATGCTTTCTCGGCGCTGGCTGCCGGGCAGCAAAAAAACCGGATAGATCAGGTCATTGACCGTGAATTGGTTTTCTTGCACGAGACGGCGTGTGAACTCGTCTTTTCTCAGTCGACGGGGCCGGGCAGCTGGGAAGCCGGCAGAGAACGGGGTGAGGTGTGAAAGGCTGAAGCGGCTCATGTTGTGCATCCGTCAATCAAGTTCTGTTGTGTAAATAGGGTGCCCCGCGGGGCGGTTTCATGTGTGTTTAGCGTGCGTGTTCAGGCCTGAGGTTCATCAGGTGTTGCCGTTGGGGCGCTGGCTTGCGTGTGGCCTATCCAGGTTTTTAATTGTGTTTCAAGTTCTTCAAGACCGGTTTTTTTCAAGGCGGACCAAAGCTGTGCAGAAATGGGGTGGCCCTGTTGGACCATCGGTTCCACGGTTCTTTTGACGCCGCGCAGCGTTTCTATTTTCTCTTGGTTGGTGAGTTTGTCTGCTTTTGACAACACGATGTGAATAGGGGTTTGACGTTCACCCAACCAGCGGATCATGCCGAGGTCGAGTTCCATGAGCCCGCGTCTGGCGTCCACGATGATGACGCAACCGACCAGACTGGCGCGGCTGCGAAGATAGCCGCCAAGCTCGGCATCCCATTTACCTTGCTCTTCGTGGGACAGTTGCGCAAAGCCGTAACCGGGCAGATCCACAAGGCGTGCGACGATTTCACCTTCGTATTTGACGCCGAAAAAATTCAATAATTGGGTTCTGCCGGGGGTCTTGCTGGCATAGGCCAGTTGCCTGTGGTTGCACAGGGTGTTGATGGCGGTTGATTTGCCGGCGTTGGACCGACCGACAAAAACGATTTCGGGGACGCTGGCGCCCGGGCACTGGACGAGTTTGGCCGCAGATATTTCGAAGCTTGCGGAGTGGAAATTCTTTAACATTTATCAGCGCCAATAGTACGGTGTATACAGGATCGGTATAATAGTGCCTTTTGGTGACCATGGATGCTAACGCAGAGGCATTTTTGCACTCTGGTTGGGTAAACGGAAGATCTTATGAAGCGAATTGCAGTCCTCGTAATGTTGTCTCTGGGTGTTGCGGCCGGTGGCGTTTCTGCCTCCGAACAAAAAGCTGCGGCTAAACCTGACGCTGCCAAGGGCAGCACCATCGCCACTCAGGTGTGCGCTGGTTGCCACGGTGCTGACGGTAACAGCGTTGCTCCGGCCAATCCTAAACTGGCGGCTCAGCATCCTGAATACATCGTTAAACAGTTGAACAATTTCAAGGTTCAGCCTGGTGCGCAAAAAGCCGAGCGTGAAAACGCAATTATGGCGGGTTTTGCGGGTACCTTGTCTCCTGAAGACATGGCCAACCTGGGTGCCTACTTCGCTCAGCAAAAGCCTAAAGGCGGCGCTGCGAAGTTGAAGGACTCTTTGGAGTTGGGTCAGAAAATTTACCGCGGCGGCATTGCCGAGAAAAACGTTCCTGCGTGTGCTGGTTGCCACAGCCCGAATGGTGCGGGCATTCCGGCGCAGTATCCTCGCTTGAGTGGTCAGCATGCTGACTACACTGAGGCGCAACTGACAGCTTTCCGTGGTGGTGTTCGCAAAAACAGTGCGCAGATGATGACAATTTCTGCGCGTTTGTCTGATGCGGAGATCAAGGCGGTGTCTGATTATATCGCTGGCCTCAATTAAGCTTGGGGTGTAGTGGGGGTGGGGCTGCCGGTGAGACTTCTGCTTAGAACGTCAATCGGCTGATCCCATCTCTGTGCTTCGAAGTCGCTGCAAAAATCGCAAAGAAGAAGCGATTTTCTCGGTCACCGTTGGTGACACCGACTGTCTCTGCGTCGATGGGGCCGCTTGCCTGATTGTTCTACGCAGATGTCTTACCGTCCGCCCCACTGACCCACTTGGGCATGGGTACTACGCGGGGTAAATTCCCTTGGATTGCTGTTGGGTTCCGCGTAGTGGGTGGTGGTGTGGCGCTCTCTTGGATGTTTGTTTTTATTGTTCGAATATCTTTGTCCAACAAGATCAGTTATTTCCCATCACTCTTTTCTTGCAGAAGAATCGATTTTCTCGGTCACCGTTGGTGACACCGACTGTCTCTGCGTCGATGGGGCCGCTTG
>JBEIKS010000058.1:0-11285 GCA_040379625.1 Burkholderiaceae bacterium | reverse complement strand
GACTCTCTGGTGTGTGGTTAAAGCGTGAGCAAATGTTGTCGGCTTTGTCTGAAATGGCGGCCACCACAGCGCATCTGGTGTTTGCGCATGCCAAGGCGGTGGCCGGGCAGGCTGAGGTTGAAGTGGGCTGGTTACGTTATTTGTCTTTGCTGCGCCAAACCAGCCAGACCGGCAACAGGCCGTGGGTCTTGGACGCACCGGTGCGTGAACGCGAAGTTAGCCAGCAGGTGATTCAACCGCTGCGATGGAAAGGGGCGCAAGCGCCCGAGGTGCTGTCGGTGGAGGCGGTGTCGGACTTGTCTGCCTGTTCCTTGAAGTTTTCACTCGCCCGTTTGTTGGGGCTTAAAGACAGCCAGTCTCATGTGCTTGAAGACCAGCGAAGCGCTTTGCGTGGCGTCTGGATTCATGAAGTGCTGCACCATTTGCACGACAACTTGAGCGAGGATCAAGCCGTTGCGTGGCCTGTTTCTGCCTGGCATGCAGCCATTCTCGGAGCCGTTGCCAAAACCTGGCAAAAAATGACGCAAGCCCGGCGGCAGTTGTTGTATGAGGACAGGCTGGAATTTGAGCGTCTGGTGCCCGAACTGGCCGCCACCCTGCACAAGCGCTTCAAGGCGGGGTGGCGGGTGCTGATACAGGAACACCCTGTGAACAAAACGCTGTTTTTTGGTGAGTCTGCCCGTGCGGTGAAAGTTCTGGGGCGCTTGGACAGGTTGGAGCGCGCACCCGACGGTTTGGCGATTGTGGATGTAAAAACCACCCAGAAAGTAGCGCTGAAGTCGCGTTCAAAGGCATGGCAGCACTATCCGCAATTGCCCTTGTATGCCTGGATGCTGGGCGAGGCTTGCCATGCGCTTTCTTATTTGTGCATCAAGGGCGACGCCGCGGAGTATGTGCCGGTGCCTGATGAAAAAACGGCTGAAACAAACCCCGTGACGCCAGAGGACATGGCCGGTGCGGTGGTCGCTTTGCTCAGCGAGGCCTTGGTTCATTTTTTCGATGACAAACAACATTTCAAGCCCTTGCCGGGCAAAGAATGCGATTACTGCCAGTTTGCGGGGGTGTGCCGCAACCGGTGGGTGAAAAAGCATGAGGATACGGTGCTATGAGCGGGCAACAAACAGCGATTTCTCAAACCTCGTTTGAATTCGAGGAGCCACCAACGCCGAGTGTGACTGCCTCGTTGGCCGACAGCGCCACCGACCCTAGGCACTCCGCCGTGGTGGCAGCCTGTGCGGGCAGTGGAAAAACCTGGATGCTGATCACACGGATTTTCCGTTTGTTGCTGGCCGGCGCCTCACCGGACGGAATTTTAGCCATCACCTTTACGCGCAAGGCAGCGCAGGAAATGTCGCACCGCCTGGACGAATTGCTGCAAACCTGCGCGTTGTGCACAGACGCCGAACTGAAAGCGGTGCTGGCAGAGCGCGGTTGTTCAAGCGATGAGGCCACGGTGGTCGCAGCCCGTGGTTTGGCTGCAAAGGTGTATCAATCTCCCCGCGGTGTTGAGATGAACACGTTTCACGGCTGGTTTACAGCCTTGTGTCAGATGGCGCCGCTGTCCATTGGTTTTTCGCGGCAGGCAGAGCCCACCGAGCTGGCCGGTTACTGGCGAGACCTGGCTTGGCAAACCTGGGTGGCTGCCATGGAGTCCGCACCGGCGCATCATCAAGAGGCACAAAGGTTCAGGGCTTTGTTGGCTGAGATCGGGGCCTTTAAAACACGTTCCGCGCTGATGGCGCTGGCCGATCAGCGGGCCGCTTGGCTGGTGTGGTCCAACGGGCAAACGCAAGCCGATTTGCTGCAAATACTGAGCGAGGGTTTTGAGGCGGACGAGGCGAAAAACTTTCCAGCGGCTTTTTTCAAGGACACACAGGTGCAGCAAATACTTTTCACTGTGGCTGGCGCATGGGGCAAAGGCACAGCGACTGAGTGCGCAAGGGCCAATGACCTTGAGTGTGCCTGGACAAACTCCGACTGGGATGGGCTGACCTCAGTTTTGCGAACCGGCAAAGGAACGCGTTCAGTAGGCAAGCTGGCCAAGGCAGCCTTGGCCGCGTTTGGCGGGGCGGATGCGCAAGAGCGGTTTTTGGCGCTCTGGGAAGCGCTGCAGGAAAAGTATGAACAAGTCACTGCCCGCATGGAGGATTTGCACTGGTTCAATGTAACCAGCATGGCTTTGCAGTTGTTGCCTTCTTATCTGGCTGAATACGAGCGACTGAAAAGTGAGGCGGGCGTGGTGGATTTTGATGATCTGGAACTCACCGCCTTTCAATTGCTCAGCCGCGAGGACACCGCGCCTTATTTGCAGGCGCGTTTGGACAGGCGCACCCAGCACGTCCTGATTGACGAATTCCAGGACACCAACCCGGTGCAGTGGATGATATTGCAGCAGTGGTTGTCTTCCTACCATCAGGGCGACGGACCCACCGTTTTCATGGTGGGGGACCCGAAACAGTCCATTTACCGTTTTCGCCGCGCGGAAGCGGGTTTGTTTGAGCATGCAAGGGCTTGGTTTGAATTGCGCTTTAATGCCCGGTTTCTGGAAACGAATGTCAGCCGGCGTTGCGCCGGTGAGGTGCTCGACAGCGTCAATGATGTGTTTGTAACGCAGGCGGCGCTGCGGCCGGGGCGAACCCCCATTCTCGCCCATGAAGGTATTTACCGTGCGCCGGGGGCGGGTTTGTTTGTGTTTCCGCTGGTCTGCGCCGTGACCGGGCGAAACAGCGAGGTGCGCACGGGCTGGCTGCATCAGCCCAGGGTCAAATCGGGTGCGCAGGGCGATGCAGGCAGCGAGGAGGCGCAGCGCCTGGCCTGCCAGATCCAGCATTGGCTGGAGACCGGGGAAATCGCTTTGCCTGGCGACGTCATGGTGCTGGTACGACGCCACGCCGATGCCTTGCCCCTGAGTGCAGCATTGCAAAATCTGGGTATTGCCCATTCTGTGAACGACAAAGGCGGGCGGTTTGCCTCCCTGATGTGGTCCGACAGCATCGCCTTGCTGCGTGTGCTGTTTTCCCGGTTGAACACTACCGCGTTGCTGCAATTGTTGCGCAGCCCGTTTTTTTGCATACCGGTGGAGGCGTTGGCGGACTTCTTGCCTCACCTTCAAGCCGCAGGCGGCGCCAAAGCGGCGCCGGTTGAGTGGGGTGTGGCTGTGGAGCAAGCCCCTGCCAGCATTCGGCAGGCCTGGTTGCAAATTGAACAATGGCGGCAATGGGCGCAAGACTTGCCTTTGCATGACGCGCTGGACGCTATTTTCAGGCAGACGGACATTGTGGCTCGCACGCTGGAAATGGCGCCTAAAACTGAAAAGAAAATGGCGCAAGGCCACTGGGACTGGATGTTGAATTGGGCGCTGGGTATTCAGCAGGGCCGTTTTCCCAATGCGGTGGAGGCGCTGCGCGAGGCCGCCAGACTTACCCTGCACGGCACGGCCAGCGCATCGGGAGACGAGGTGGCGCCAGAGCTGCTGCGCATCATGACCATTCATTCCGCCAAAGGGTTGGAAGCCAAGGTGGTTTGCTTGTTCAATGCCAATTCGGCGGCTGCGGGCGACCGAAACAGCGAAATGAAGTGTCTGGTGGCCTGGCCTGTGGGGCAGGATGTGCCCGAGCAGTTGTCTCTGTATCAGGGCAAGAACAAGCTTGGTTATGCCCGCAGAGCTTGGTTTGAAGTGGAGAATCAGGCGAGCAACGATGAGGCGGACCATTTGTTGTATGTGGCCATGACCCGGGCCAAAGCGCGTTTGTATGTGTCGGGTTGCGGCGAAGAGGGCAAGGCGCCTGTTGAGGGTTCCTGGTATGCCCGCTTGTCTGCTTTGGCGAGTGCCCAAGCCTTGGATTGGGTGGACGCCGATGCGCAAGCGGCTGGGGCAAGCGGGCCTGACACTGTTGTAGAGCACGTTACAGAGCGGGAAGTGGCGCCAACAGATGAAACCTCAGCGGCGCAAGTGAAGTGGACAACGAGTGCTGCAGTGCCGGTCTTTGAAACGCAGGTGGGCGCCTACATGCCTGACACCCGAACTGCATTTACTTTGCGGGGAGAGGCCTGGCATGCCTGTCTGGAGCATCTGTCCCAGCTGGCCTGGCATGATTTTGACGCTTGGTGGCGGCAAATTCAGACGCCGTGCGCCGATGTGTTGTCTGAAGTGGATGATGAAACGGTGAGTGCCATCAAGGAGAGTGTGCGCGGCTTGCTCGGTAACCCCGCCTTGTCTGTGTGGCTAGACGACAGGCTGGTCGATGAAGCGCACAACGAAATTGAGTGGATGGATGCGAAGGGCAAGTTGATGAGGGCAGACCGCATTGTTCGCAAAGACCGCCAATGGTGGGTCATTGATTACAAATGGAGCTGGTCTGAAGAGGAGTTGCCGGGTTATGTGGCGCAATTACAGGGTTACGCACAGGCTGTGGCAGCGACTTTCACCGCTGAGTTACCGGTCAGGGTGCTGTTGTTGAATGCGCAGGGCGAAATCCATGAGCCGCCGATCTGAAAATATGCAGGCATGGCAAGCTCTGTGTGCCTTGTCGCCTCGCATGAGTTAAAAGCGGTGTTAGAATGTCGGTGGCGGGCCTCCCCGCATGGTGTAGCGGCCAATCTGGTCAGGTCCGGAAGGAAGCAGCCACAACCGTAAAGCCAGTGCCGGGGATAGGGCTCGCCTTTTGCTTTTTTGTTAAAGTGAGTCCGTCCATGTCGCAGAATCACAGTACCCAACTTCCCACTCAGGTGCTTGCCCGCAAGTGGCGGCCGCGTGAATTGTCCACGCTGGTCGGTCAGGAACACGTGGTCAGGGCACTCAGACATGCCCTTCAAACCCAACGTTTGCACCATGCCTATTTGTTCACCGGTACCCGTGGTGTAGGAAAAACCACGTTGGCGCGTATTCTTGCCAAAGCACTGAATTGTGAAACCGGCATCACGGACACGCCTTGCGGACGTTGCAATGCCTGCGTTGAAATTGATCAGGGCCGCTTTGTAGATTTGCTGGAAGTCGATGCCGCTACAAACACCGGCGTTGATGAAATGCGCGACTTGCTTGAAAACGCCCTGTATGCGCCCACGGCGGGCCGCTACAAGGTGTATGTGATCGATGAAGTTCACATGTTGTCCAAGTCTGCCTTCAATGCCATGCTAAAAACGCTGGAAGAGCCGCCGCCGCACATCCTGTTTATTCTGGCCACCACAGATCCTCAAAAAATTCCTGTCACCGTGCTGTCGCGCTGCTTGCAGTTCAATTTGAAGCAGATGCCGCCGGGGCATATCGTAGAGCACTTGCAAACCGTGCTTACAGCCGAAGGCATTGCTTACGAGGTGGGCGCATTGCAGTTGATCGGGCGGGCGGCCCAGGGCAGCATGCGTGACGCACTTTCCCTGACAGACCAAGCCATTGCCTACAGCGCCGGCAGTTTGCAGGAAGCCACGGTTCAAGCCATGTTGGGTGCTGTCGACCAGCGCCACCTCTATGATTTGCTGGAAGCCTTGGCCCAGCAAGATGGCAACCGCCTGCTCGCGCTGGCCGACGACATGAGCGCCCGCAGCCTGCCGCTGGGACCGGCTTTGCAGGCCTTTGCCGTCTTGATTTACCGTTTAAGCATTGCCCACGTGGTGCCTTCTGCCATTGCGCAGGACGACCCCGAGCGTGAAGTGCTGATGAACTTGCTCGGGCTGTTTTCCGCCACAGAATTGCAGTTGCTCTACCAGATAGCGACCCACGGTCGCAAAGAGATGTTGTATGCGCCTGATGAAGCCACGGGTTTTGGCATGACACTGTTGCGCATGCTGGCTTTTTTGCCGGGCAAGCAGACACACACGCCCGACCTTGGTGCAAAAGCAGAATCGCCGCGACGCGTTGCTGCCTCCTCGGCACTCGCGGGTACTGCCAGTACTGGCAGTACTGCTGGTGCCGCCAACCAAGCGATAAGTCATCCGCCGACGCTGCAAGCGCATGCGCCAGCCGCAAGCCTGCCAGCAGCCGTGACCCCTGTGGTGCAGACACCGCAACCGGCAACCGTTGTGCAAAGCAGCCCGGCCAGAGCCGCCATGCAGGCCTTGGGCAATATGCTGGGCGGTGCAGGTGGCGGCAAATCTGCGGCAGCCGCCAGTGCGCCCGTTGCTGCACCGATCACCGCACCGGTTATTGAGTCGCGTGCCTTGCCAATGCGGGCTGTGGAAACAAGGGCCGTGGAAGTGAAGACGGTGCCTTCACCGGTGTTGGCCTCTCCCTCAGCAGTATCAAACGTTGCGCAAAGCCCTGCATTTGATGACGGTCCTCCACCCGAATGGGAGGAGGAAGGCGACTATTATGAACAACAGCTTTTGCCGCGTTTAAGCTTGGTCAAGCCGACTGTGCAGCCTGCGCCTGAGTCACTGCTTCAGCCGGAACCTTCACTGCCGCAAGGCCTGCCTGTCGGGGCAACTGAAGCGCCTGTTACAGTGTCTGATGTGTCGGTGGTGCCCGTGTCACCGCTTTTGTCACAAGGGCAGTGGCCCACCACCGATACCTGGCCTGCCATTGTCAGAAGCATGGATATATCCGGTCTTGCCCGCCAAACCCTGGAACGCACGCAGTGGGTCGGGGTGAGTGAAAAAGACGGCCTTAAGGTGGTGCATCTGTTGGTGGCGGTCAAGGCCTATCTGGAAAACAGCTACGTGCAACGCATACAGCAGACGCTGGAAAAGCAGTTTGGTGCGGGGTTGCAAATTGATTTGCGTCTGGGTGAGGTGACTGCCTCAGCCCAGTTGCAGCAAGACCATGAAAACCGTGAGCGCCAGGACAAAGCGGAAGCAGCCATCGCGGCAGACCCGTTTGTCAATGAATTACAGCTTCGCATGGGTGCAAGCATTGTGCCCGGAAGCATCCGATCCATTTAAAAAGGAGTTTTTTCCATGATGAAAAATCAATTGGCTGGTTTGATGAAGCAAGCCCAGCAAATGCAGGACAACATCACTAAAATGCAGGAGCAGATGTCCAAGCAGGAAGTGGAAGGCCAGGCCGGCGGTGGCATGGTCAAGGTTCTGATGACCTGCAAGCACGACGTAAAACGGGTGACCATAGACCCCAGTCTGTTGGGTGATGACCGCGACATGCTGGAAGACCTGATTGCAGCCGCTTTCAACGATGGCGTGCGCCGCTCTGAGGCCCTGATGCAGGAAAAAATGTCCAGCGTGACAGCAGGCATGCCTTTGCCTCCAGGCTTCAAGTTACCGTTCTAAATGAATAAAACCGACAAAATGACGCCAGCCAGCCTCAGTCACCTGACTGAGCAACTGCGTCGTTTGCCGGGTGTGGGCCCGAAGTCTGCGCAACGCATGGCCTTGCATCTGCTGCAAAAAGACAGGGAGGGCGCTGTATTGCTGGGGGAGTCGCTGCTTAAGGCTGCGCGAATGACCCGTCAGTGCGTGCGTTGCAACGGCTTCACCGAAGACGACATCTGCGCTGTGTGCGCAGATGCCTCGCGCGACACCCGCACGGTGTGCGTTGTTGAAACCCCAGCAGACATGTACGCCATTGAAGTGACCGGTACCTACAAGGGTTTGTATTTTGTTTTAATGGGAAAGTGTTCGCCACTCGACGGTGTCGGGCCAGAAGATGTTTCCATGGCCACGCTGACCAACCGCTTGCAAGATGGACTGGTGCAGGAAGTTATTTTGGCCACAAACTTCACCAATGAAGGCGAGGCCACGGCGTTCTACATGCAGCAGCGTTTGCGCTCGTTGGGGTTGAACGTCAGCCGCATTGCCCGTGGCATACCCATCGGGGCGGAAATTGAATACACAGACCCTGGCACGGTGGCCAGGGCCTTGTTGGACAGGCATAGCGTGGGCAATTCCTGAATGCCCTGAACCGCCCGAAAAACCTTTAACTCAGGTGTACTTTGGCAAACTTCCGTTTTCCCACCTGAATGACATAGCTGCCAGCCTCCAGTTTCAAAGATTTGTCTTCAATTGTTTGTCCTTCCACCTTGACGCCGCGCTGTTCAATGTTGCGGTTGGCCTCTGTGGTTGAGGGGCACAAGCCCGCTTGTTTTAAAACTTGCGCTATTCCCAGTGGTGCGCCGGCAATATTCACCTCGGCAATGTCATCCGGTATTGCGCCGTGCTTGAAGCGCGCTTCAAAATTTGCCAGTGCCTGCTCTGCGGCGGCGGCGTGGTGGAAACGGGCAATGATTTCCTGCGCCAGGGCCACTTTGGCCTCTTTGGGGTTACGTCCCGCTTCACATTCGCTTTTTAAGGCAGAGATTTCTGCCATGGGTTTGAAACTGAGCAATTCATAGTAGCGCCACATCAGATCGTCAGAAATTGACATCAGTTTGCCGAACATTTCGTCGGGCGCCTCACTCACGCCAATGTAATTGTTCTTGGATTTGGACATTTTTTCAGTGCCATCCGTACCGACCAGCAAGGGCATGGTCAAAATACACTGTTGCTCTTTGCCATCTTGCTTTTGCAGTTCCCTGCCCACCAGCAAATTGAATTTCTGATCTGTGCCGCCAAGCTCAAGATCTGCATTCAGTGCAACGGAATCAAGACCTTGCATCAATGGGTAGAGGAATTCGTGCAGTGAAATGGGAACACCGCTTTGAAAGCGTTTCGTGAAGTCGTCGCGCTCCAGCATTCTGGCCACGGTGTATTTGGACGCCAGCTTGATCATGCCATCTGCCCCCAAGGGCATGCACCACTCGCTGTTGTAGCGGATTTCAGTGCGCGATTCGTCCAGAATTTTCACGGCTTGTGCGTGGTAGGTCTGGGCATTGAGCTTGATTTGCTCGGGTGAAAGCGGGGGGCGGGTGTTGTTGCGCCCGGAGGGGTCGCCGATGAGCGAGGTGAAATCGCCAATCAGAAAAATAACTTGATGCCCCAAGTCCTGCAATTGGCGAAGTTTGTTCAAGACAACGGTGTGCCCCAAGTGAATGTCGGGTGCCGTGGGGTCAAGACCGAGTTTAATGCGCAGCGGTACGCCTGTTTGTTCAGAACGAACCAACTTTGCGATCCATTCTTTCTCTACCAACAATTCTTCGCAGCCCCGTAAGGTGACCTCCAAAGCGTGACGCACACTACCTGTAATGGGGGTTTCTGTCTGTGGCTCAGAAGCCTTATGCGAAAAAATGTTTTGTTTCATTGCAAACCTTTGGTAAACTCACGAAAATTTTACGCTCATTGCCAGTATGTTGTTTTTTTACAACTCGCGGTGTGAAGCGCCGAACAATACAAGAAGGCAAATGCCTCACTCAATATAGGAATTGTAGCGAAACTATGCGAGAGCAGTCCTACAAAACCCTTACTGCATTGTTTTCAAAGGGTACAGCGGTGGTGGAAAACCTCACCAGCGTTGTTAAAGAAGAACTTCTGGCGTGGCTGCCGGAATCCGAATCACAGCGTAAGCGCGTGTACCAGGGTGCATCGGCTGCTGGCGTTTTCAGTGCAATGGCACTGGCGTTTGCGGCCTCACAAACTTCCCCTGGCATTGACGTTATACCCGGCAATTTCGTGGCTGAAGCGCTGGAATTGAATATTCAACCCTCAGACATCATGCGCTCGGCGCCTTTGGTGTCTGAAGAGCGCGTTCGCCGAAGCGACACGCTGGCCGCATTGGTGGGGCGTCTTGGCATTGCAGACGCAGAACTCCAAAACTTCATTAAATCCGATGCCAATGCCCAAGTGCTGCTGCAACTGAAGGCAGGCGCCACCGTTTCAGCGTTGGCTGATGTAGAAGGTCGTGTCAAGTGGGTACGTTATTGGGGTCTGCTTGATAAAGGCGGAGAAAGCACACGCGTTGTCCTGATTGAACGCAAGGCCGGCAAGCTCGTTTCTTCCATTGAAACCGTGGCATTTGAAAAACAGATGGAAGTGCGCAACGGCGAGATCAAGAGTTCTCTGTACGGCGCCACAGATGCAGCAGGCGTGCCTGATGCGGTTGCCAACCAGATGGCCGATATTTTTTCAGCGCAAATTGATTTTCACCGCGATTTGAAATCCGGCGATAAATTCCGTGTTGTTTACGAAAACTATGTATTTAAAGGCGAAGTACTGCGCCCCGGCCGTATTTTGGCGGCTGAGTTCAACAATGGCGGCAAACAGCATTCTGCTTTCTGGTTTTCTCCCGCAGGTTCGTCAGGCGGCTACTACACAGCCGACGGGCAGAGCCTGAAGCAGGGCTTCCTGCTTTCCCCGTTGGAGTTTTCACGGGTGACTTCAGGTTTTACCAATGCGCGCTTTCATCCGGTGCTGCAGGAATGGCGTGCTCACCGCGGTGTTGATTACGGCGCACCGGAAGGTACACGTGTCCGCGCAACCGCAGATGCAGTGGTCGATTTCGTCGGACAGCAAAATGGTTACGGCAATGTGGTTGTGTTGCGGCATCAAGGCAAATACACCACTTGGTATGCCCACCTGAGCGGTTTTGGTTCTGAAATCCGCAAGGGTTCTCGTGTTCAGCAAGGTGATCTCGTAGGCTTTGTGGGGCAGACGGGTTGGGCCACCGGCCCGCATCTGCACTATGAATTCCGCATCAACGATGTGCAACAAAACCCGCTGACCGTGTCTTTACCCGGCAGTGCGCCACTTGATGGCAGTCTGTTGGGTTTGTTCAAGCGTCGCTCCAGCGACCTGACCGCCCGCATGATGACGCCGACACCGAGATTGGCAAGGCTTGACTAAGCTACCAACCGACCTGTGTTCCCCAAGGCCCACGCGAAGTGGGCCTTCTTCTTTGGTAACGCCCGATGTGGTGTGGCTAGGATTGATGTCCGGTACCAGCACTGACGGTGTTGATGCCGTGGCGGTCCGCTTTTCTGAGTCGCATGAAGTCACCGTGTTGTGCCACGAGTTCATGGCGTTTCCTGAAGCGTTGCGCCAGCGCTTGCTGGGCTTGCAGGACATAAAAAACAACGGGCAGGCGGGCGATGTGCTGCTGGATTCAGAGTTGTTGAGCAATGAACTGAGCCGTTTGTATGCACAATGCGCTTTGCAGGTGCTTAAACAACTGCCAGAGGAGGCCCAGCGCTGGGTGGTTGCGACCGGCGCTCATGGGCAGACCATCCGTCACAGGCCCGATCTGGGCGTAACCGTACAGATATTCAATCCCGCTTTGTTTTATGAACTGACAAACATTGCAGTGGTTTCAGACTTTCGCCGTGGTGATGTGGCCGCCGGCGGGCAGGGTGCGCCCTTGGTTCCGGCTTTTCACCATTGGTGGTTGCGTTCTGACGTGCAATCGTCTTCTGGCGTGGTGGGTGTCTTGAACATTGGCGGCTTTGCCAATCTCAGCCTGTGCGATGCAGAGG
>JBEIKS010000057.1:0-11302 GCA_040379625.1 Burkholderiaceae bacterium | reverse complement strand
CTCTTCGACTTCGGCTTCTGAACAAAAGCCCATGACCCGTTCAACGCCAGCGCGGTTATACCAACTGCGGTCAAACAGCACGATTTCCCCTGCGCCAGGCAGGTGATTGACGTAACGTTGGAAGTACCACTGCGTCTTTTCGCGGACGTTAGGCGCTGGCAGGGCAGAAACTCTGCAGACCCGTGGGTTCAGGCGCTGCGTGATGCGTTTGATCACGCCTCCCTTGCCTGCCGCATCCCTGCCTTCAAACAACACCACCAGCTTGTGTCCGCTGGCCACCACCCAGTCCTGCAGTTTCACCAATTCGCGCTGTAAGGTGAACAGGCCTCGAAAGTAGTCTCTACGACTGTCTTTGTCTCCCGCGTCGCCTTCATGAAGCGCGTCAAAGTCCTCGATCATCATCTCGAGTTCTTCGTCATAGTCGTCAATGGCTTCGTGCATCAGTCGTTGCTGAAGTTCAGTCGGGAGATTCGGTTTCATTCGGCCTCTTTGCAATGTGTCTAACCACTTAACCGCCAATCGCTGGCGGAGACGGTGGTTGCAGGTGGCGCAACTGTGACAGCCTTGTGTGACAGAGTCGTTACATGGTTGTGACTTGCCTCAGACCCTATCCTTTGTTTAGCCAAACATTTCCAGCCTCTGCTTGTACCTGCCATTGGAAAACAACACGGGCCACCAGTGGGCGCCCCGGCGTTTATTAACTCACGGCTTGAGCTTTTCCAGTCTCAAGGTGTTGGCAAGTGCAATCTTTGAAGCTTGACGATTTCCGACGCTCACAATCTGTTTGTCGATGCGGTGTAAATTGTTCATGAATTGCAAGGTTGCGGCTTCCCAAGTGAAGCTTTTTGCATGAGTCTCTGCCGCTTCCCTCGGTATTCTCATGGCTTGCAAACAAGCGGTTCTGAGGTCTTCATTCAAGGCACCGGCGCCACTGTCGCCCAGCACATCCATGGGGCCGGTGACAGGGTAGGCCGCCACTGGCAAACCGCAGGCCATGGCTTCCAGCAGCACAAGGCCGAAGGTGTCCGTGCGGCTGGGAAACACAAAAACATCCGCTTGCTGGTAGGTTACTGAGAGTTGGTCGTGTGTGAGCATTCCCAACCAGCGAACCGCAGGATATTTCGCTCTGAGCTTTTCCATTTGCGGACCATCACCAGCTATCCATTTTTCGCCGGGAAGGTTCAGTGCGAGAAACGCCTCGATGTTTTTTTCCACTGCAACGCGACCGGCAAACATGAAGACGGGGCGCTGCACTTCATTAGGGTCTGCGCACACGACAGGCGCGTCTGTGGCCCTGGAAATCTGGTTAAACCGGTTGAAATCCACACCGCGGCTCCAGCGTTTGACGTTGAGGATGCCGTGCTGGCGAAGGTCGTTAATAACACTGTCTGTGGCCACCATCACGCCTTGTGAGGGCGCATGAAAACGTTGCAGAAGCGCATAGGTGAAACGCAGTGATATTCCGAACCGGGCCTTTACATACTCCGGAAAGCGCGTGTGGTAGGCCGTGGTGAATGGCCGCCCCGTGAGTAATGCCACTTTTCTGGCAGCCCAGCCCAAAGGGCCTTCGGTTGCAATGTGCAGGTAGTCGGGGTCGAAGTTTTCAATCAACTGTTTCATGCGTCTCCCCGGAAGCCAGGCCAAGCGTATTTCTGGGTAGGTCGGGCAGGGAAAGGTTTTGAACAGGTCGGGGGTCACCATTTGCACTTGGTAGCCCAGTTTTTCCAGATGCGCTACGGTGGTCATCAGGGTTCTTACAACACCATTGACTTGCGGTGTCCATGCGTCAGAAACAATCATGATTTTCATAGGAGCTACTTTCTTCAGGCTTCAACAGGTGTGGGCAAGGCGGGCACTTTTTGCGGTGCAGGCAGTTTTGCGATGGCGTGTGGCTGATGCCAGTGAATGATCTCCAGTTTTCCATCCAGGGTTTCAACCAGCGCTGTCAGGCTTTCCACCCAGTCACCGTCATTGCAGTACAGCAGGTTGTCGATGGTCTTGATTTCTGCGTGGTGAATGTGGCCGCAAACCACACCGTCGTAACCTTGGCGTCTGGCTTCTGCAATCAGCGCATGTTCAAAGTCGAGCATGAAATTGACTGCATTCTTTACCTTCTTTTTCATGTACTGCGACAAAGACCAGTACGAGTAGCCCATGTGGGTTCTGATGCGGTTGTAGACGCGATTGACGACCAGCATCAGGGTGTAGAGAGTGTCGCCGAGGTAGGCCAGCCATTTTGCATAGCGCAACACGTTGTCGTATTCATCGCCGTGGATGACAAGCAAACGCCGGCCATCCAGTAAAACGTGTTCGGCTTTTTCAACAATCGGTATGCCGCCAAGATGCAGACCACAAAACTGCCTTGCGCTTTCATCGTGGTTGCCTGGTATGTAAACCACATTGCAGCCTTTTCTGGCTTTGCGCAGTATCTTCTGAATGACATCGTTGTGGGCCTGAGGCCAATACCAGTTCTTTTTGAGCTGCCAACCGTCGATAATGTCGCCCACCAGATAGAGGTGGTCTGATTCATGTTGTTTCAAGAAACCCAGCAGACTGTCTGCCTGACAGCCCGGCGTTCCAAGGTGGGTGTCGGATATCCAGATGGCCCTGTATCGCTGGGTATGCAGATCGTTGTCTTCAGTGTCTTGCATGCTGATCTCCAGTTCTTTTCATGACTGTATTCAAACCCATGCATTTGACGTAGCGATGAAGCTTTTATGACCGTAAGATGACGCAGCGCACAATCTGCACAATCAGGTGGGCAATGCTGCAATCGCCATACCCATTTTCAGTTGGGAACCGGTTTGTACAAAAGGCAGTGTCTGTACTGACTTTGGCAACAGTAAAATAATGGTGGAACCATGCTGAAACCAGCCCAGTTCCTCACCCTTTGCAGCTTGGTGTTGGCAGTCTATGCGTTTGGGCCCCTTGTAGTTCAAGTGCAAAAGAACATCAATAAAATGCAGACGCAGGCTAGCCACCAACACGGCCGCCACCGGTACCATCAGAAATTTGGCCTGTGTGGTTTCATCTCTGCATTCAATGACAGCCCGCTCATTTTTACAGAACAAGCGGGGAACCCTTCGCAAAGCAGCCGGGTTTACATTCCAGACATCACCACTGATGTAGTTCACACCGTGAATGCTCAGCGCCCGGGGCGCGTGAAAGCGGTGATACATGGCGGAGGTGAGACGAATGGTGATGTAGGTGCCACCCTCATAGGCTTGCGCAAGCGCGGCGCTTCCCAACAGATCACTTAACTCGTAACTCATGCCTTTGGCTTGTAGCAGTGTATTTTTTTCCACACGCCCCATGGCTCCTACAATGCCATCGGAGGGGCTGATAAAGCTGTTTGTATCCGAATCAATGGGTCGGCTGCCTGGTTTTAGCCGACGGGTGAAACAATCGTGCAGACTTTCAAATTCTGATTTTTCAGCTTCACTCAAGTCCAGTGGAGTAAACACTTTCCACAGTGCAATACCCAGCCGTGTAAACGTGCGGTTCCTGATCTGGCTGAGATAGCCCACGCAGTGGGTCAGCAACACGCGGGGAATTCTGTTGGTGATCCAAAAATTGATACTTTCATTTTTGGCGATGCGTTGGATCAACTCCATGTTTTTTCCTGTTTCATTTGTTTGTCATCACCCTTGCATACAGTGAAGGGATGGATACCTTGAACACTACAAATTCTTTATTGGGGCTCGGCGCGCTGTCTCTGGCGTACCTGATGCCGAAGATCAAACAGCGCCTTGAGTTGTCTCGGGCAAAACACCGGTCGCTGGCCGGGCATTCAAAGATGTCAAAGCGTATTGCAAGAATGTTGCCGTTCTATGAATACGACGAACATCGGTTTTTTGACTCTGACGGGGCCTCTAAGCAGGTAGCACAACAAAGGCGCACTGCATTTTATGAGCTGGCCTGGCAACTGACGTGCGCATCTCCGAAAAGCATTGCAGCAACAAGCAATGCTGAAACGGGTATTTCCGATTTGCAATTCACCTCGCGTTACCGCGTTCCTTTTCAATACAGTCAATTCGTAAAAAAGCACTTGAAGACGGGATCGTTTTTATCTTCTTCCGGTGGTGTGTTTTTGAAAGATCTGGACGATCAGGTTTTTTATGACCTCACCGGTAGTTATGGTGTGAACGTTCTGGGCAACGATTTTTACAAGCACTGCATGCAGGTGGCACACGATACTGCAAAAGACCTCGGTCCTGTGCTGGGCAGTTACCACCCCAGTGTTGCTCGCAATGTGGAGCGTTTGAAACGTATTTCAGGTTTGGATGAAGTGTCGTTTCACATGTCAGGTACGGAAGCGGTGATGCAGGCTGTTCGTTTGGCGCGGTATCACTCACGCAAAAAATACCTGGTGCGTTTTTGTGGTGCCTACCATGGTTGGTGGGGTGATGTTCAGCCGGGTATTGGTAACCCCAGTACCGCGTACGACACATTTACGCTGGCAGAGATGAGTGAAGCAACATTGCGTGTGTTGGCCACCCGTAGAGACATTGCCTGTGTTTTGGTTAATCCGTTGCAAGCCTTGCATCCTAACCAGAATGCACCTGGCGACTCATCTCTTGCAGACAGCAGCAGGCGTGCAAACTTTGATCGAGAAGCGTATAGGCAGTGGCTAAAGAAATTGCGTGCTGTTTGCGACAAGCAAGGAATTGCGCTGATATTCGATGAAGTGTTTGTTGGTTTTCGATTGGCAAGCGGCGGGGCCCAAGAATATTTTGGTGTACAGGCCGATTTGGTGACCTACGGCAAGACTCTCGGCGGCGGATTTCCGGTGGGGGTGTTGTGTGGCGCTTCCCGATGGATGCGTCGCTTTGATCCGCAACGGCCTGTGGATGTCTGCTTCGCCCGTGGCACTTTCAATGCCCACCCATATGTCATGGCGGCGATGGATGAATTTTTGTCGCAACTGGAAACTGAAGAAATTGCAGCCATTTACCGTGGCCTTGATGAGCGGTGGAATGCACGGGCCTCGCAGTTTAACGCACGAATGGAGTCTGAAGGTCTGCCGGTAAGGGTGGCCAACCTTTCAAGCATCTGGACCGTTTTGTACACTGAGCCTTCACGATACAACTGGATGTTTCAGTACTATTTGAAGGCGCAGGGGCTGGCACTGAGTTGGGTCGGAACCGGGCGTGTGGTGTTCAGCCTGAATTACTCACAGACTGATTTTGAAGCGGTGTTGGAACGCTTTGTTTTGGCTGCCAAGAAAATGGAGCAGGCTGGTTGGTGGTTAGCTGTTGGTCAAATCAACAAACAACTAACCAATAAAGCCATCAAGCGCAGCATCCTGAAAGAAATGCTGCGCGTTCGTTTTAGTGCTTTGTCTTACCGTGTTCGGGGTCGATCAATTGCCCCTTCAGCAAGTACAGCGGAGAGTTCCAATACAGTTTGATGTCGTGAAGCGGGTCGGTGATGATTTTTGTAAGCCACACCACACCCGTTTCCACATCTTTGCTGATGCACAATTGCAAAACCCGAAACAGCGCGCCACCCACACCCAACCAAAACCAAGACCAACCTACGTTGATGAAGTAGCTTGAAATGTCTGTGTAGGGGCTGAGAAAGCCCATCAGGCCGGGGTCAACCAGCAAAAACAACGGTAGCGCAGCCCAGATGCTCAGCAGTACCACTTTGCGGTGCAGGTTATACCCCACCTTGATGGATTCCTTGTGTTCGTGTGTTGCCTGATTCGTTTCGTCGTAGGTTTTAGGTTCAAAGAAAAAATGACCGATTTGCCGTGTGGTCATGGCAACCAGCCAAGCCAGAAGGGCGGAGTAAGCCGGGCTCACCCACAGCAGCGCATAAGACCCCAGAAAGCTGATGGCGCTTACGAGGTGCAGCGTTTGGTTAATGCGACTGTGGTGGTAGTAACGATGGTCGTCCCAGCGTTGAATGCGTAGCGTTTCGATGACACCTGACACTTGTAGGTCCTTTTAGTTTAAGAGGTTGTTAAGTTTTAACCAGACGTGTGAATCTGTTGTGACGATCAGTACAATTTGCTTCTCTAATTTGTTTTATTTGTAAAAAATGGTTTTAGGCAGACAAGCGTATGCGGTCAAGCGGGTCTGGGGCGCTGGTTTTGACGTAAGCGCGCATTGATGTCCCTGACGATCTCAGGAAGGTCGGCAACGGTGTCTATTACATAGTCTGCACCAAAGGCCTGTGCGCGCTGGTAGGCGCCTGCACGTGCCTCTGCCTTGGCAGCGCTGTCCAAGGCGTTCCACTGAGGCAAAGAAAGACCCAGCGCATTACCTGAGACTGCAACGGCGACAGTCCATGAGCCGTGGTTTTTCCCCTCACCAATACCAGGCTCTGTGTCGTCTATTTTTACAATGTGCTCCGGCCGCGCAATGCCAAAGGTCTGCGCGATGGTTTGCATCATTTGCGGAGAAGGTCTGCCCAGTGGGGTGTCACCAGCACCCAGGGTCAGGTCTGGCTGATAGTTTTGTGCCGCTGCCAATGGCATCAAGATATCCAGCAAATCGCGTGTATAGCCGGTGGTTGATGCAATTTTCAGTTGCTGCTGACGCAGTGTCGCAACACACGCGAGAACCCCAGGGATCAGCTCTGCATGCTTGCGTATACTGACTTTGTTCAACGGAATAAATTGTTCAAGCAGTCTGTCGGTGTCTTCGCTTGAAGGGCTTCTTCCGTGTAAGGCTTGCCATTGCCGGGCGATCTCGGGCATCTGCATCATGTCATGGATGTGATCCCATTTTTTCTTCCCCATGGGGACGCGGGCCTGCGCAATTGAAACTGTAACGCCTACGCTGGCAAACAATTCAACGAAGGCACCCATGGGCGCCAGACTGCCAAAATCCACCGTGGTACCGGCCCAATCAAAGACTGCTGCTTCAAGCATGTTCATCCCCAATGTTCAAATGTGTCTTTTGCAATTCCAAAGCCCGTGCTTGCACCTGTTCCACTGGTAACCCTGACTTGTGCCAGCCCCGCCGAGATGCGGTCGATGATCGCATTGTGTTCTGCATGTACCGGGTAGGTGCCCAGCCAACGCTCTGTTACCGTCAGTTCCGGGCAATGAATGTGGGTTTGAAGCAACTCCAGAATGCAGGCATCAACCTCTTGTCTGGAAAATACCACTTCGCTGTCACCGTAATGGTGAGAATCGCCCACCACCAGAGAACCGTCATCGCTTTGCACAACAATCAGATGTATGCCGTGGTTCAGGTAGGTTTCGCATTCCCTTTTAAGCCGTGCTTTGAGCGCATCGGCTGCGGGCAGTTCAGACCAGCCTTGGTAACGGCCTAAACTCAGGTCGCCCATGACACTGCCGGGTAGACGGATCGCTTTGGCTGGGGAGACTCGCATCATTTGCAAGGTACAGAGTTTCAGTGGCGCGGGTGTCGCCCTTTGGGCCAGTACGCCATGGAGTTCTGCGCCCGGGCAGACGATGATACGGTCTGCTTCATAAACGGCGTGCGCTGTTTTGACC
The DNA here is from genome assembly GCA_040379625.1 of Burkholderiaceae bacterium. Classification (GTDB taxonomy): domain Bacteria; phylum Pseudomonadota; class Gammaproteobacteria; order Burkholderiales; family Burkholderiaceae_B; genus SXZD01. The sequence goes on along the minus strand of JBEIKS010000057.1, from coordinate 3,831 downwards.
TGTGGCTCTTCAATGCTGAGCACTTCTTGTTCCCAGTAAAATGCGATGTTGCATTCATCCTGTAAATAGCGTGCCAATTGCGCGATGGCGGTTCTGGATTCAACCCGACAATCGCTGTGGCTGACCAGAACTCCGGTTTTTCCATTCAGGTTCAGGCTGTCTTGCAATGGACCCGCCACCGGGTGTGTTCGCGTTGTTGCCTGCTTTTGGGTCAGCAATTCACAGTCTTGGGCCATGTCGGTTTCCATGAACGCACGCGCCACCTCAAAGGCTTCTTCTCGTTCACACAGTGTGTACGAACCGCGGTGCAGTATGGGGATTTTTGCTTTTTCTGCCAGATGCAACCAAGTGTTTTTTGCAAACACCGCACGTTGCCACGTGCTGCCTTTTTGCTGGCCAGTTACTGTAATGAAACCAAAGTTTCTGACTGACGCACCAGTGCAGCGCGCGTTTTTTTCAATAACAGATACGGTCAAACCCCGCTGGTGGGCCTCCCAGGCATGCGCCAGCCCCACAATGCCAGCACCCACGACAAGGACATCGGTTTTAATCATGTTTTTTGTTCACCTCAAGTGACCTTCTTGCGAATGTAGGCGGAGATTAGGTCAATGACACTGACTGCGATGATCAAAATCAAGAGCACTGCACTGGTTTCGGCATATTGGAAACTGCGTATCACTTCATACAACACCACACCGATGCCACCAGCCCCAACCATTCCCACCACGGAGGCTGAGCGTACGTTGGATTCGAAACGGTACAGTGCGAAGGACACCCACAAGGGCATGACCTGCGGCAAAACACCAAACATGATTTCTGTCAGTGGGCCACTGCCTGTGGCGCGTATGCCTTCAATTGGTCGAGGATCGATAGCCTCTACGGATTCAGAGAACAACTTTGCCAATGTGCCTGTGGTGTGAACAAACAAAGCCAGTACCCCGGCAAAAGGTCCCAAACCAACAGCCACAATGAAGATCATTGCAAACACCATTTCATTGATGGCACGGAATGCGTCCATCAAACGGCGAACAGGTTGGTAGACCCAGGCAGGAACAATGTTGGAGGCGCAAAGCAAGCCCAGCGGGACGCTAAAAATCAAGGCCAGGGCAGTGCCCCAAACCGCAATTTGTAAAGTCACCAACATTTCGGAAAGGTAGAGTTTCCAGTCACGAAAATTGGGCGGGAAAAAATCTGCCGCGAAGGTTTTCATGTTGCCTGCGTCTTTGATGAGGTCCAGAGGGCGCATTTCTGCGCCTTGCCAGGCCCATGAAAGCGTCATCAACACCAAAGCCCATGCAATGTAGTAGCCCAGCGGTTTGCGCGGCACGGCAATGGCCAGCGCCATTGCGTCAGCCGGCTTTTGTTGCAGTGCTACACTCATTTCAGTTTTTGCAATTGCAGATCAATTTCAGCAAGCTTTTTGGTTTTGTCTGCCTCACTGATGACGCTGTCCGTTTCAAGTTTACGGCGTTCCTTGAACAACTCCAGTTGGCGAATCGGGTTTAACTGTGCGTTGGTGGATTCGCGAAATCCGCCGTAGTTGTAGATGTTTTTCAAAATGGCTTTTTCGTCATCGTCTTTTTTAGCATAGTTCACAACAAAGCTCTTGATCTTGTTTTTGGTACCTTCATCAAGGTCTTTGCGCCACACCAGTGGATCACTGGGAATCAGTGGGCTTTTCCAGATCACACGGATTTGCTTTGCCAGCTCCGGTTTTGATGATTCCAGTTTGCCAAAGTCTTCTGTGTTGCAAGTGGCAACATCCAGTTGCTTGGCAAGAACAGCCTGCAAATTTACGCCATGGCTACCATTTCGAATGGTTTTGAAGGCTTCGCGTGGATCCACTTTTCTCTGATTAAAAACATAATCAGTAGGAACCAGGTTGCCGGAAGTGGAGTTCGGATCGCCAATGCCGAAATTGATGTTTTTTGCATTTGCAAACATGTCATCAAGGTTTTTGTATTGTGAATCCACATGGGTAATAAGCAAAGCGTTGTAGCCCATGCTGCCATCAGCGTAAATCAACTGCGCAAAAATTTCACCGTTGGAACGGTCTACTGCTTCCATTGCTGCTTTGTTTCCGTACCAAGCCACTTGAACCTTGTTGAAGCGCATCGCTTCAATGACGCCTGCATAATCTGGCGCGTAGTAGGACTTCACTGTGATGCCGGTCTTCTTTTCCATGTCACGGAAAAATGGTTCCCAACGCTCGCGCTGGGCCGATGCAGAGTCGGTTGCGATGATGCCGAAACTGATTTCTTCGGCCATCGCGCAAAGTGCGCTCATGGAAAGGCAAGCTGCCAGTGTGTATTGGGTAAGCTTCATAAAAAACTCCGTTTTGTGAAGATAGTTGGGTGTGTTTACACCGCAATCAAGCGATGCGGCACGTGCGTTATGGGTTGTTCAGACGAATGTATTTCTGCGTGCTCAAATTCGGAAACTTGGCAGCCATACAAGTCGGCGAGGGCCTGCTGTGTCAGCTTGCTGCCAGGGCCGTCAAACACGATGCTGCCTTGGCGCAACGCAATGGTGCGGGCGCAGAAACGCTGTGCCAGGCTGACCTGGTGCAAACTGACCAGCAAGGTCAGCCCCAGCGCCTGCGTCAGTTCCTGCAATATTTCCATGACATTGCGCGCTGCCTCTGGGTCCAGCGAGGCCACAGGTTCATCTGCCAGAATGACATTTGCCCCTTGCACCAACGCACGGGCAACGGCGGCTCGCTGCTGTTGGTCTCCTGACAGTGTGGATGCGCGCTGATTCGCGTGAGCCAGCAAGCCCACCTTGTCTAGCGTTTCCGCCGCCAAAGCGCGGTCTTCCTGCGTAAACCGACGGCCAAGAATTCGCCACAAAGGCATGTGGGGGCACCTTGCGATCATCACGTTGGTCATGAGATCAAGTTGGCCTATCAAATTGAACTGTTGAAAGATGACGCCTATTTTTTGGCGAGATTGTTTTAGTGTTGCGCTGCGGATTCCATTGGATTGAATCAGCTCTCCGCAGACTTCAATTTTTCCGTGGCTTGCATCCAGCACCTCAAGACCGCACAGGCTACGGATCAATGTGGACTTGCCTGAGCCTGAGGCGCCGAGCAAAGCCACAGTTTCTCCTTTTTCAATTGAAAAGGAGACCTGCTTGAGTGCGAGATGTGCACCGAATGTTTTTGATGCGTTCGTAACGCGAATGGCAGTGTTTGTCATGAGTGCAAATGTTGAACGGACTGTTTGACAACTTGATGACGGTTGTTTGGCTGCGCTTATATTTTTGCAAGCAGACCTATTAACTCATCGAGGGCTTTTGCTCTGGAATCAAAGTGCCATTCAAGTTGCTTTGCAGCCTCATCCCAACGCCTCAGGTTCACAGCGTCTTTTGCATAGGGGTTTTTGCTGAAACGTTCACAGGCCTCCTGCGTCATAGGCCCACCTTGCAGCGCAAGGCTGCGGACAGAGTCGGGCGAAAGCTTACCTTGATAGTTTTCTTCGGTGGCGACAAGGTAGCGCTTGGCTTGAACGTGAAGCGCAATCGGCTGGGTGACCGATAATGGAAACAGCTGGCTCAGCGCAGCGGAGCCGACCGATTCATGACAGTCGTTGTGACCATGCAGGGTGGGGGTTTCCTTGTCTGCATTGAAGAGGTGACCAATGTCATGCAGGAACGCGGCTAGCTGCAAACTCTCAGAAGCGTTTTCTTGCAATGCAAGCTGCTGACATTGCCAAGCATGCCTGAGTTGGCAGACACCCTCGCCATCGTAGGCGAGGCCACCGTTTTGCAGGAACAGATCAATGACCTCTGAGCGGTGAGACAAAAGCATCGGGCTTGCCTGATGTGAATTTT
>JBEIKS010000056.1:0-11397 GCA_040379625.1 Burkholderiaceae bacterium | reverse complement strand
CTGGGAGAAACATCTGTGTAGGACATCATGACGGGCAACAAGAACATCTTGGTGAAGATGATCACGGCAACACCCACGGATGCGCTGATGGCCAATTCGCGGATCACACCAATGTCGATAATCAGCAGGGTTGAAAAGCCAACCGCATCGCACAGCAAAGCAATGGTTCCGGGCAGGAACAACAAACGGAAAGTTGCTTTTGCAGCGGTCATTGCATCGTGGCCGGCGTAACGTTCTGCCGCCATGGTGCGAATGTTTTGCACCGCGTGGCTCACGCCGATGGCGAAGGTCAAGAAGGGTACGAGAATAGCGTAGGGGTCCATACCAAAACCAATCATGCGCACTGTACCCAATTGCCAGATCACGGCCAGGCTACAGCAAAACACGGTGGCAATGGTGGAGCGCCAGCAACGTGAATACGCATACAACAATGCAACTGTCATCACAAAGGTCATGGCGAAGAACACCACGATGCCTTTGGCGCCTTCAATCAGATCGCCCACCACTTTCGCAAAACCTGTGATGTGCACCTTGATTTTATCGGTCTCATATTGCTTGCGAACCTGCGCTTCAAGCTTCTGTCCCAACTTGCCGTATTCGAGCTTTTCGCCGGTTTCGGGGTCCACTTCCAACAGCGGAGCCAAAATAACACTGGATTTTTCATTGTTGGCCACCAAACTGCCGATACGGCCCGAGCGGGCAACGTTTTCACGCACCTTGACCAACTCTTCTGGTGTACCGCCAAAGCCCTGACCAATGATGGGACCGAGACGCAAACCGTCTTCAGTCACTTCACGCCACATGACGTTGGGCGTCCACAGCGACTTCATGTTTCCGCGATCAACACCGGGAATGTAGAACACCTCGTCGGAGATCTTTTTTAATACATCCAGATATTCGGCGTCGTAAATATCGCCCTGTGTATTTTCCACCGTGACGCGAAGTACGTTACCCAAAGGCCGCAATTCATTTTCATACGCCAGATAGTTCGCAATGAAAGGATGCGAAGCCGGCACCATCTTTTGAAAACTTGCGTCAGGCTTTAGCTGCACGGCCTGCCAAAGCATGATGAGCGACATCACTGCAAAAAATGCGAGCACGAGTGGCCTGCGAGAAAACAGCAGCGTCTCGAAAAACTTTTCAACGCGTCCTATACCTTCGTGGTGTGCCAGATCAACGTCCTGACCCTGAGTCTTTTTTTTGTTCATTCTTGTTGTCTCCGTCACTTCGCTTGCTTGGCAAAATCAACCACTTTGACGCCGCCCTTGCCTGGCAGGGCCACTTTGCTTTGTGGTCCATTAAAAGTCAGGCCCGTCACCACTGCAGCATTTGTTTTCATGAATTCCACGAAGCTTCTGCCTTGGTCTGCACTAACGATGATGCGCCCAACCTGATCAGTGAGCACCAGATATCCAGCCGGTGTGACAACCGCGCCGACCAAGCTTTCCTTGCTGCCGGAATCCACTTCCTGCCACTGTGTGGAAGCGCCTTCCAGACGGAAGATGTGACCCTTAAAACCGTAAGCCAACAAAACATCGGAACCGTTGGGCTGCTTCATGGCGATGGCACCGTAGAGGTGACCCTTGTAACCTGTGGGCAGCGCCTGCCAGCTTGCGCCCTCGTCGCGGGAACGGTAGACACGACCCTGCTCACCCACCACAACAACCGTACCGTCCTGGGTTCCGGTCAATGCGTTGTAATGCAGCGATTCAAAATTGTCGATACCGGCGCCAATGTAGTTCCATTGTTTGCCGCCATCGGAGGTTTTCAGCAACTGGCCGTAAGCACCTACCGCATAGGCAGTTGATTCATTTTTCACCCAAATATCAAGCAAGGGGCGGGAAGGACCGAATCTGGCACCCGCCTCAGTGTCTTCAAACAAACGGGTGGCATTGTCCAAGCGCTCAGTGGCGGCGTCCTTGTTTTTTGCGGCGGCCGCTTCTGCAGCCACCTGCGCTGTTTCCATCTTGTTCTTTGCGGCGGCCAGCATTTGCTCATTGATGGCATTGCCATCGAGTTGCTTGACCCAGTTCAAGCCACCGTCTGTGGTGGTCAGGATGACGCCGTCGTGTCCTACAATCCAACCCGCGTTGGAGTTGGCAAATTTCACTGCGTTCAAGGTAACCGACACTGGCACATTGGACTGCACCCAGTTGGCACCATTGTCCACGGAAGTAATGACAATGCCACGGTCTCCGGCAGCAACCAATTTGTTGCCCACGGTGGTTGCGCCCAGCATCAACGTGGACGCTGCTTTGGGCGCCTTGATGGCTGGTATGCTCAAAGGATCTTTGGCTAGCGTTGCGCCCTGCGCCAGGGCCAGAGCCGGCGCGGCAGCAATGCCCAAGCCGATCAACATTCTTTTGATTGTTCTAAGTTGCATGGATGGTCTCTGATGGACAAAAGCAAACCGGCCATCACTGGGATGGCCGGACGGTACACAGATTAGTTACCCGCTCTGCGCAGGGCATCGGTTGAGAAGTCCGACGCTTTGAGTTTTTCACCAAACTTGATTGGCTTTTCTTGATTTGTGAAGCTCTCTGCCAAATAGCGGCGAGCCTGCAGGTCATACAACACTTCGCCAGCGGGGCCCATGCCGAGACCATCATAGAACTGCATGGCGAACACTTCACGAACGCGCCAGAGTTCACCACGGCCGTCGAATTGGTCGGAGTGGAGAATTGACCAGCTGTCTTCGTCAATGTAGAAAACGCGTTTGCCATAAATGTGACGTGAACCGGGTTTCAAGGTTCCCTCAACCACCCAGACACGGTGCAACTCATAGCGCGCCAGATCAGGGTTGATGTGACCGGGCTTGATGATGTCAGCATACTTCAAGCTTTTGTTGGTCATCTTGTAATTGTTGTAGGGAACAATCATTTCCTTTTTGCCGATCAACTTCCAGTTGTAGCGGTCTGGTGATCCGTTGTAACCGTTGAAGTCGTCGTTGGTACGCAGGCCGTCCACACCGATACCGGGTGAATCATAAGCCAGGTCGGGGGCGCGAACCACGCGACGTGCACCTGGGTTGTAGGACCACGCCAAGCGCGATTCCTTCACCTGATCAATAGGCTCGTGCACCAATGTTGCCTCACCCGCCACGTTGGCCGGGCCAGTCAGTTGGTCCATGTAATAGAACACGCGGTTCGGTTCCGGATTGTCCAGTGATGCCGTGAACAGCAACAGTGTCTTGCGGGTTACCGGTGTAAATGAACCGTTGGTCTGAACCGGAAAAGAGGCACTGAAACGAACCAAGCTGCCACCGAGGTCGCGCATGATGTGGTTCCACACCACTTCAACACCGCTCTTGGGAACAGGGAAAGGAATCTGTGTCTTCTTGACGTTGAGCAAACCATTGCCGCCAGCGGCCAGATCAACGGTTGCGGCTTCAGCCTTGGCGGCTGCATACACTTCAGGACGTCCTGCATAAGAACGCTGTGTCGGGTAGACATTGATTTTGTACGTAGGGAAGCGCTTGAGCAATTCTTGCTGACCTTGTGTCAGCTTGTCTTTGTACTGCGCAGCATTTGCACCGGTAATGGTGTAGAGGGGCTTGTCTGCAGCGTAAGGGTCCACATAGCCCTTGCTGGGGTCAAAGCCTGCTGGCGGCTTGCTGATACCACCTTCCCAGGAAGGAATGGTGCCTTCCTTGTTACCGGCTTTTTCAGCGCCTGTGGGGGTGAGATCTTGCCCGAGACGAGCAACATCCGCAGCAGCCGTACCGGCCCATGTCGGAGCACTGATGCCGGAGGCGGCCAAAGCCACCGCCAAAGCAATCATGCGACCCTTAAACAATAATTTCATGCAATGTCTCCCTTGTTGCTAAGCAAATAATGTTCAGAATGTTGCGCCGAACACGAGTGTGGCAAAGTCGTGATCACGGAATGGATCGTACTTGGCCTTTTTATCAAACTTGTTGTAGCCCATCTCACCGAAGTACCGGCTTGCGTATTCGCCACGCAGGCTCAGGCCGATGGATTTGCGGTCTTCAATAAAGACGCCGTCGGCAGAGTAGCCTTTGACGTCATGCGAGAAGAAGAAGCGGGGGCGCAAGTTGATACCCGCGATCGCGTTGGGGTAGCTGAGTTGCAGCAGTGTTCTATAACCGTAGGCGGTCGGGGTTGCGTAACCCTTGGCCTCTCTGAAGTTAGGGTTGGGGTTGCCACCGTCAGCACCCGACTGCGAGCTGTGGTCGCCATAACCGTAGACCACACCGCGGCCGTAGCGCACGCCTGTGGTTGCGTCTTTGCTGATGCCATCCCATTTCTGGAAACCGGCCTCGGCAATCAAGGTCAGGCTTTCTGCAGCAAGAACGCGGGGGAAACTGCGGATGGTGGACATCTGGATTTGTGTTTTGCTCTTCAGGTCGTAGCCCTTGATGAGGCCTGAAGCGCCTGCATCACCACCCAGACTTGCAAGAGGACCTGCAGAGGTTGCTACACCACGCACGAAGTCCACAGAGTTATAGGCCACAGGAAAGTCAGAAGTTCGTGTTACCTCGCCGAAAAGCGAGAAGCCGCCCATTTCAGTGGCAGCACTCATCCCAAGCACCTTGATTCTCTCTGCAGAGTAATCAAAGAAATAGCCGATGGGATTCACTACACCAGCTCCAACCAGAGGATTCGAGCTGCTCCAGAAAGAACCTGCAATCGGCTGAAAAAAGCGCGTGTCTCGAGTCAAGCCCAAAGCCGGAAGGCGCTGGTGGTAATTAACATAGTAAAAACCGAACTCTGTACCTAGCAAATTAGAAAAATAGCGAGAGGAAAGTCCAAACTGCCCGCCATCCTTGGCCTTGCGACTGGCCAATTGCGGCAGTCGGAAATTCAGGTCAGGAAGTGCCCCTGAACTAGCATTGTTCGCCGTACCACCGGTAATTCCCACAGCGGCCAACTCCTCCGCAGAGCAAGGCCTTGCGCCGTTGTACAACTCGCGGTCAGAGCGGCAATTGTAGTTGGCAGCGGAGAAGCTGCCGCCATCAAACCCAGTACCACCAGGCAACATCAGCGGACTGGCCGGATTTGCCAACCTCGCATCCCCCGCTCCCAGCAAACCTTCTTTCTGGTTACAGTTCAGCAAATCTGAAGGGGAGAAGAACGTGCCGCAACCGTCCACAATCACAGACTTGTTTTTTAGCTGGTAGAACGCCTCAACACTCAAGCCATCGGCAATGCCGATGTTGGTTGTAATTTGCGGAATGGGGGAAAAAATCTCTTTTAACTGAACATCCGGCCGGCGTGCAGACACCGCATCGAGGCGACCAAACTGGTTCACGCCACCCAACACAAACAGGGCTTCACCCCAGTTCACTGCCTGATTTCCCACCTTGATGGAGGCGCGCTTGCCCTCCATGTACTCAAATTCCTGAGACACGTAGGCGTCCAGCACTTTTGCGCTGGAAAACTGTGACAATGGTTCCTCGTAACCCTGATCCAGCAACTTCTGGTTGGGAACGTAGCCATTGGCCGTGCTGCCGTGGGGTACGGTGTTGCCTGTCAGGCTGAGATCGCGCAGGGCTTTGACCCGCATGAAAAACTGCGTGTCGTCTTTGCGAAGGTTCAATTCACCAATGGCCTTGGCCGTGGTGGAAAAAGAATCGCCTTTTTTAAAGTTTTTGTTGCCGTCGTCCGTGGTGTTTGAACCGCCCAAACCGTTTTGCCCAGCGGCAAAGTTGTTGTTCGGACCAATCAGGTCGCGCTGTGCATCTGCGGTTCTGACAGCGGTTCCGGTAGAAACTGTCAAAGAAAAACGGCCGTCAATGCCATTGCTGAAATTGAAATCACCGGCCTGCGCGATGCCGGCAAGCCCAAACAATGAGCCTGCCGCCAACGTGTTGGCGAAGCAACGCCCCGCAAAGCCTTTGCTCAATGAGTCTGCACGCATTCTTGTCTCCAGATGGCACTGTCAGTGCTCTTTTTAAGTCGGAACTGCTTACGGTTTTTATTATTTTGACCGCTTGATACTGCTGCAAATAGAAATTGGATTCAAAACTTAGAAAAAATCCGAGTGTCTTCACCATACCGTTCGCATAGTGACAAATCAAAGGCGTTTTGCCAAGAGCGCCTCTCGGTATTGTTGATCAACTTAAACCTCTTTTTCAGTTGGCACGCCGCATTTAAACTTCTTTATAAGAAACCTTGAGCGGAGCAATGGAAAACTTCTGTTTCGCCGTGCGCTTCTCAAAACCCAAAGTCACTTTGTCGGTTTTGTTTTTTCGATAAATTTCGGTTTTCATCCAGTCGATCATTTCGCGACCCTGCAATTCGCCGCTCACGGAAACCTTCCACACCCGTTCATCGCCCGACCAACGAAAGCCCTTGGCCTTGAGCAGGTCTTTCAACTCAATGGGTGCTTTTACAGCGTGAATGACAAACTCGGGCTCTGCCGCCTTTTCAAACAACACATCACAGGGCATGCGCCCGGAAACAGGCAGGGGCTTGGCCAGTAAAGCCAACACCGCTTCGCAGTCGTTGACAGCCCGGTGGCCGTCGTAGAAGAAACCCAGGCGGTAAACCAGAAACTCCAGCGCTGCCGAACCAAAGCCCTCTTGGCGCCAGCCGATTTGCTTGAGTGTGCAACCAAACGGCAGGTCAGCGAAAAATTCAAACCGCTTTTCCAGAAATGTGCGGTCAAACTGTGCGTTGTGGGCCAAAACAAGGTGGGCATCCTTGAGCAAGGCCTGCAAGGCGGCTTCATCAAAATGTTTGCCCGCCACCATGGCATCTGTAATGCCGTGAATTTCAGTGCTCTCAGGGGGAATGGGGAAGCCTGGATCTTCCAGACCATTGAACTGACCCAACAACTGCCCCACCTCGCCCGTTTCCGGGTCCACCGCCACCGCCAGCGCACCCACCTCAATAATGGCGTCCTTGCTGAAGTCGGTGCCTGTGGTTTCCGTATCAATAATGACGATCTTCACACCATGGCGCACATCGGACACCAGCGTTTCAGGCTTCAGGCGTCTGAGCACCTGGTAGTCCGGGTGCAGCGACAGAACGCGCGCAATTTCTTCTATTTCACCGGGTAAACCGTCCAAGCCACTTTGTTTCATGGAAAATTCCTTCTTACGTGTATTTTTGAATTGGTGCTCTAAGGGTTTTTGTGTACAGTGCCCTTGAATGTTACCGTTTACACCTCAGAGAGAAACTTGCCTTTGTCATGAACGTCGCCACTCCAAGAAAATCACTAAAAAGCGCTCCGAGTTATTTCTCTTTGGCATACATACCGAACCGCGAGGACAAATTCGAGGGGAAACTGGCTGTTTTCTTTAGAAAACTGCTCAGACAAGCCTTCAAGCGTCTGATGACCTCCCGGGTTCCCTTCAAAACCCAAAGAAAAATCCTCAACCTTCTGGCCTCGGGCATGCCCAAGGTCGGGGGCGTTTCCATTGAAAGATGCATGGTACAGGGCGTAGGCGTGGAAATCATCAAGCCCACAAAGCCCTCCGTCAAGGGTGCCATTTTATATCTGCACGGCGGCGCCTTCTGTATTGGCAGCCCAAAAACCCACCGCTCCATTACAACGCGGCTTGCCGCCATGACCGGCTTTGAAGTTTGGACGGTCGATTACGCGCTGGCGCCTGAACATCCATTTCCCAGTGGCATTGCCGATGTCATGACCGCCTACTCGGCCTTACTGTCACGGGGGTTTTCAGGAAAAGACATCATTATTGCAGGCGACTCGGCAGGCGGCATGCTAACGCTGGCGGCAGCGGTGCGCATCAAACATGCGCGCCAACCCATGCCAGCAGGCTTGGTCTTGATTTCCCCGCTGACCGATGGTCAATACACCGGAGAGTCGATACAAACCAAACGCGAAATTGACCCGGTTTTAAGCTATGACTGGATCACCACCTGCGCCGCGGCCTACCAGTTCCCGATCAATGACAGCAGCCACAACCCCTTGAAGAATCCCCTGAACGGCCTGCCACCCATACTGACCCAGGTGGGCGACGAAGAAATGTTGCTGGATGACTCCCTGCGCCTTCATGAACACGCAACTCGGTGTGGTGTCGCCATTCGAACGGAAGTGTATGAACACCGCTGGCATGTATTCCACGCTCAGGCCCCGTTTTTACGTTCAGCCCAAACCGCCTTGCAGCGCATTGCCGACTTTGCGCGCGCCTGCCATGTTGAAAATCGCTGACCAAAACTGATGCCATGAAGAAAAAAGGTTCTGACACCCCCCCGTTGCAGTCGCTGAAGACCAAACCCTTCGACCGCAACCTCGCCATTACAAAGATGGGCGTGGACGCTGGCGCCAGAATTGCCTGGCACACCATGGGAAACTTTTTCAGATCAAAGGACGACCAGGAAGACGCCAACCGGGCCTTCTACACAGAACGGGCCCACGCACTGGTCGAAGAACTTGGGCAACTCAAAGGCAGCATTATGAAAGCCGGGCAGATGCTGTCCTTATACGGACAGTATTTTTTGCCCTCGGAAGCCATTGAGGTGCTCTCCAGCCTTCAGGACAGTACACAACCGGTCGCCTGGCCACTGATTCAAGCTCCGCTGCGCGCAGCGCTGGGCAACCGGCTTGACGAGCTTGAGATCGATACAGACCCGATAGGCGCAGCCTCTCTGGGGCAGGCCCATTTGGCCGTCATCAAGTCCACCGGCGAACGTGTGGTGGTGAAGGTGCAATATCCGGGCGTGGCGGACGCCATCGACAGCGACATAAAAACACTTTCCCGCCTGCTGTTGGCAGCGCGTCTTGCACCCAAGGCGCTGGACCTGACGCCAGTATTCACCGAAGTGCGTGAAATGCTGGAGCGGGAATGCAACTACGCCAAAGAAAAAAGCTACACCGAAACCTTCAAGACCAGACTGGCAGACGATGCGCGCTACAGGGTGCCCACTGTCTATGAGCGCTACTCCAGCGCTCGCGTACTGACCACCTCTTATGAGCCGGGTTTGTCTGTTCGTGATCCGCGGGTACAGGCGCTGTCGCTGGAAAGAAGGAACCGCCTGGGCAAAGCGTTTGCAGACTTGTTCCTGAAAGAATTCTTTGAGTGGCATCTGGTACAAACCGACCCGCATTTCGGCAATTACCGCATCAGGCTGGGCGAGGCCGAAGATGGCTCGGAAGATGTCATTGTGCTGCTCGACTTCGGCGCCACCCGCCCGTTTTCTTCCGACTTTGTGAAGTCATATGCAAAAATTGTCAGGGGTGCATTGCTGGGCCACGCAGATGAAACCATTGCGGGCACCGTTGAAATAGATTTGTTGAAGGGCAGCACACCCCGGGGCGTTCTGGAAGGCTTCGCCAGCCTGGCAGAACTGATCGTAGAACCCTTCCGCGACGCCAGCGACCCTCGCATACCCCTTCAACTCAAGGGCGCGTTAGGCGGCTACCTGTACGGCGAATCCGACATTGCAGTGCGGGTCAGCCAGAAAGCAGCCACGTCAGCGATGTCATTGCATTTCCAGATACCGCCGCGAGAAATTGTTTTTCTGCACCGCAGAATGACCGGTGTACTGGTGACACTGGCCAGCCTGAACACAGACCTGAATCTCGGCCCGGCCGTCATTGCTCACTTGGACCGTCTTAAGGACGCTTGAAAAAGACGGGTCAGCGTGAAAAGTGTTCGCTCAGACGAACACTGAATTTGTCCACCAGTATTTCGAACGTTTTCTTGATGTAGGCCGGCGCCAGCAGGCGAAGCGTCAGTGGAATGGACATGTCTCGCAACTGACCACTGATTTCAACATTCAACTCGATGGCATCGCCCTTGGGCACGCATTCCAGATACCCCTGCAAACTGGCATTGCCAATGCCCTTGACGGGCACCCAACTGACACGGTTAGCGGATAAATCTGTTGAATAGTCTGCTGCATACACCACCACATGCGAAATGCCTGCTGCGCCTATAGGGTGCAATGTCCATTCGTAGGCGTTGGGCTTTAATTCCTTGAGTTGGTCGAGCTTGGGGAACTGTTTCAGCAATGCGGGCAAATCAGACAGATGACCACGCACTTGTTCAATGTCGCCTTGAAACTTCAAGCTGCGCTTCAATTCAATTTTCATATCCATGAGAAGAAACCATTCACGCCGTTCAGTAAGGGGTTTCATTATACGAAACGTTGACCGGGGTGCAACACAGACTATTTTTTCGCAGAACCCTTCGTGGCCTTCAAAGAAGCTTCCTTCGCTTTTTCATTGCAGGCCTGCGCACTTTCAATGTCGGACAACTTCACCAGCAAACGTTCATTGTCTGGGTGCGCCACGCTTTCGAGCCACCAGTCTTGTCCGGTGAGCGTCAGGCGCTGGGGTGAAATTTGCCGTTGCACCGTCCGTTTGCCGGAGCGGGAGACCAAGCTGATTTGCAACTGGTGGCGCTTGACCACTGCATTGGCAACCGTTTCAAAACACGGGGGTTCTTCTGTAAGCCAATCAGCCTGCGACAGGCAGATGCGCTTTTCAATGACGGAGGGCAAATCGCCCTGGCTGCTGCACAGCGCAGACACCCTGGATTGCAGCGCCTGAACCTGTGGCCACAACACGCCCGGCTTAACTTGTTTTAGTGCCTGCTTGATACTGAGCAAAGCCAGAATTTCAGTGCTGTTGAACCACAACTTGGGAAGTTGATAATCGCGTTTGCGTTTTTTGCCTGCGGCATAAGTGTAGCCGCCCAATTCGCGACGCCACTGAATGGGCGCGTGCAGCGTTTCGCGCAAATAATCGAGATCCCGTTTAAACGTCGCCAGTGAAATATTCAACGCGGACAAGAAATCATGCACAGGCACACAGCCTTTGTGCATAATCATTTCGTCTATTTTGTGGACGCGCTCAAGTCTGTTCAAAGCGAAAGCTCCAAGGTGCAGCGAATCAATATAGCTCAAAATACCAAAGTCTCTGCCCCATTTACCTTTTTCTAACATTTTTGAAACCATGACAAAACGCATCTCACCCCATTGGTACAAGCTCACCACTGAAAGATTTTCTCTGGCTGAAAGTCCGCGCTGGGCCCACCAGCAATTGCGTTGGGTGGATATCAACGAGCGCCGAATGATGGTTTCCAAAAATCCGTTTCAACCGGACTGGAAAGAAAACGGCATTGTGTATGAAAGCGTTTCGCTGCCAGACCAGATCGCCTGTTTAATACCGACAGCGGACCCTTCTTGCTGGCTGGGTTTCGGACGCACTGGAATCTGGAAACTTCAAGACAACACTGAACCGCAGTTGATGCTGGAATCGCCTTTTGATCAAAGTAATCAGAGATTCAACGATGGTTGTTGTGACGTATGGGGGCGCGTCTGGATCAACACACTCATTGATGACAAACGCGAGGCACTGGGTAGTCTGTATTGTTTGGAAAAAGGCAAGCTGCACAAGGTACTGGGAAACCTCACAACAGGCAACGCAATGGCATTCAACAGTACAAGCGGTTTGCTGTAT
>JBEIKS010000055.1:0-11458 GCA_040379625.1 Burkholderiaceae bacterium | reverse complement strand
TGCTGACCACCAAAGCGGCGCCAACGGCTGCGGCCCCTGCTCCGGCACCAAGGATGAATTCTCGGCGACCCAAGGGTTTGGTATTTTTGTCTGACTTTTGATTTGCCATGATCATCTCCTCCTGCTGTTCCTAAACCTCAAAATCGAACGACTGCCGTTCGACTTCAAAAAACGAACGGGTCAAACGACCCACAACCTTGTAAAAATCTGCGCGCGGGTGAGCGTCAAGTTCATCGAGAAACTTGAAAACCCACGAACTGATATGCGCATTAAAAAAATCTCTTTGATCGGAAAACGGTTTGGGCGGGTTGGCCTCCACGATCAGATAACGCATTACCTCGCACAAGAATGCAAGGTGATCTTCTGTCTCATTGACGCTTTGAATTCGCCCTAACCCCAAACGCTGTAAATCGTCGCGCAAATACACCAACGGTTTTTCATTCAAAAAACCAGACTGATAGTAAGAACCGAACATCATTAAATCGGCCTTGCCAACGCCAATGAACAACGCGTCATACTCATCTGCTATGGATTGAACGCTACGCTCCTTGGCAATCGCAATCAGTGCGAGCCAATCGGCAGAAAGTACAGATGTATCTTCCTCAAGCATTAACTCGGTGGCAGCCAGATTGCTGCACAACTCAGGGGATGGCGCAGCAAAAAACAAATTTGAAAGCAAAGCGTAAAAATCAGATCTGGCCCAGTCTTCGCCGCTAAGCAACTCTTGGTTGTGTCTCTGTTGCGCCATCATGATGGTCGCTTCACATCAAAAATTGTCATTTCATCTTTCACGCTGTACATATCGACAACCCGACAGTCTTCGCACATCTGTAAGCGTTTCAGATGGCCTTGGAACATGCTGTGCCCAGACAACTTTTTCACCATGTTGTCTATCATCGACTGGGTTGCGAACGCCTTGGCACACGTAATGCAATGAAACGGTTTGGCTTGGTTCAAAACCTGAGGCTGACGGGATGCGGGCTGCAAATTCAAGCGGGGCATCAACTCAATTGCACCCTCTGGGCAGGTGTTCACACACAAACCGCACTGTACGCAGTTGTGCTCCACGAACCGCAGCTCTGGCGCCTCGGGGTTGTCTACCAGCGCGGAACTGGGGCAGGCACCGGTGCAAGACATGCAAAGCGTGCATTTTTGGCTGTCGACTTTGACAGCGCCATACAAGCTGCCAGCGGGCAGTGTCACAGGAACCAGCCTTGGATCTGCCCCGCTTTGCTTTAGCGATTCCTTGTTGAGCGCCAGAAAGTGGTCAAAACAGAAATCAAGCGTGGTGCGCTTGTTGTCAGAAACAGCAAATGTGGCCAACGAAGCGGGTGCGCTGTGAGCCGGTTGGCTGAGTTGCTCAGACCAAGCTTGTGCAGACATATCAACGCAGACGACTCGCTGCCCTTGAACACCCAGGGCATTCAACAAGAGGTTCGCCAACGAGACTTGTTCGATCACCGCATCGCGGTACTCACGGGCTTGGGTGGCATCAAGTCCGATAAGCACATACTCGGCACCAAAGGCAATTGCACTTAACCACAAATCCATGCCCACACTGGCGGAGTGCTGCAACTCAACCGGAATCAGGTTCAGAGAGGCCGCTTTAGCACGCCCTTGGCGAACATCGCGTGTGAAAGCGTTGTAGGTGGCGGCACCGGCATCTTCCGCAAGCAACAACAAGCTGGGGCGCTGACCGCCCGCCTGAAAATACGCCTTCAAAGCCAAGCGGAAGCGCTGCCCCATGACGGGTGCACTTGGGAAGTTGTAGCGCATCGCCCCGGTGGGACACACCGTGGCACAAGCACCACAACCCAGACACAGGTGGGGCTCGACGACTACTTGGTCACCCTTGCTGGAAATGGCTTGGGTACTGCAGGTGTCAATGCACTTGGAACATCCAGAAATTTTGGAACGACTGTGCGCACACAAACTGGATTTGTAGGCGAAGAATTTCGGCTTCTCAAAGGTTCCGATCAATTGCACTGCAGCCAAAGCCGCCTTGGCTTGAAGCGCTTGATCCGCCCCTACTGCGTAGTAGCCCAAGGGAGCGTGCATTTTGCCGATGATAGGCGAGGATGAAAAATCGATTACCAAGTCGAAAGTCCGGCTTGTTTTAGCATCAGTTTTGAACTGGATAGCATTGAAATCAGCACAAGCGGCCACGCAATCACGGTGCGATTTACAAACATCCATTTTGATCTGGAACAAGCCGGCATCAATTGCCCCCTCTGGGCAGGCTGAAACACAGGCGCCGCATTGGGTGCACAACTCGAGATCAATCGGATTATTGCTGCTGGATTCGACGGTAAAAGCGCCGAGCCAACCCTTGGCAGACAAAACACTTTCAGAAAACACTTGGTAACTTCGCTGCGTGGGCAAGCTTCCGTTATCAGCTTGGCTGATGTAGACACTGACGCTGGCGCTCTCAGACAGGGCGTTCGCCCAAGGCAACACCTGTGAGGCGCGACCAATCAGGGCGATGCGCCCGGACGATGTGTATTCAACCGCGGCGACTGGCTCAGACGCCACTTCCGCCATTGCGATGGTTGCTGCAATCGCCGGAACAGCCTCATGAAGATTCTTAGGTGATGTTTGTAAGCGCTTGGCATCAATGAATTTTAGTGGGCTTAAACCATTGGCGGTGCGCTGAGCGGCCAAGCCGTCAAAAAAAGTCCGTTCTTGAGTGCAGGCGATCAGAATTTCGTCTTGCTTTTGATTGTCCGACAGAGAACCCAAAGCAGACACACCACGGCGGCACAATTGACTGCTGACCTTTACCGTTGCACCCGTGGATTGGGACAGGCGTTCTTGATGTGCCTGAGCATCATCAACCGAAGACCCTGAACATTGACAGACAAAAACTTCCAAAGAACCATCCTCTAATTTTTTTATCATTACAAATTAGAAGCAAAACTCAAGCCATAATGCTTGACTAAATTAAAAATATTAAAATCAATAGGTTAATAAAAAACCCACGGCTAAATGTACGGACATTAAGACAAAAAGTACCACCCACATAGTCGTAGTCAGGACAAATTGACCTAAGAAGCAAGGTCAAGATTTAGGAGCTGAATCTGAAGTATCGGGAGGACTGGCATCGCGCTGGCTTTTGGGCGCAAGCGGAGGAGAGGCCAGCTCCGTTTCAGAGATCAGCACAGGAGTTGCTGCGCCAGACTGCTCTACCGCTTCTTGGGCAGCCGCAGCACGCTGTGCATCCGTTGGTGTCAGCCAGCCTTTGGCATGTTCAAGCTTATCCAGCCAGCCATCGGGCAGCGGGTCCGGCTGACCGTAGTCATCGATGTAAATATCGAGACGGTCCATGATATTGAAGTGCGGATCAGAAAACAGTTTTTTCAACGCCGCGTTTTTCACCAATTGAGTCGCGTTTTTAGCGACGAATGGGGCGAAGTCACTGTCTTGAGTCAGACCAGCGACGTCTTCCAGGCAAGGTGCCGCCACTGACGGCCGCCCCACCTCCTCTGTGCGTTCAACTACACTTGAAGGTGCATCAGGCAAAGGCGGCTCAATGGTTTGATCAAGCTTGAACTCCGGTTTTTCAACAGGAGATGCGGTAGCTTGATTCTCTTGACGATGCTGGTTTTTACGACGTGCCCAGCGACTTAAAAAGTTTTGCTCGTCTGACACGCTCAACTCCTGTCTTGCGGGCGCTTGAAAGACTCAGGGCGCCTGCGCCTCTTGGGCTCAACAACATAATTCGCCTCGACAAACTCGGCAAGCCAAGGCTTGAAGGGTTCAGGCATCGGCAGTTGCTCCACCCACTCACCAGCGTCCATGCGACGCCCCGCCTCGTTGTAGCTGAGCGTAACAAACTGAACCAAGGGCATCAGCGCTTCGTCTTCTTCATTTTTTCGTAAGACTGCAAAAATACAAGGCTGGTCTGAGCTTAAGTTCAAGTAATAACCTTCGCATTCGTCCCGATAAATATCGAGAACGATGGTTTGAGCGTATTCACAAACCGGCGCCACGTCAGCGGAATAAATGTGGGCCAAAGACCATCTGAACGATTGCCACTGTGATTTTTGAGGCACTTTTACAAGCTCGACGACCAAAGGCACACTGGCCAAAGAAAGCCAATCGGTTGGCAGCATGGAAACCTTTCCAAAGAATCGGAGCTAATCTTAAAATGTAAGCTAAATTTGCGAACTGGCAAAGTGCAGCGCACAATAAGCACCACAAAGCATAAAAATAATGCGTTTTAAACAGAAAAAGAACGGATCACGATGACGGACATGATTGTGCCGCTGGTGGATGTGAGAAGGCGGGCTTTCGTTCCATCCATTGAACCATCGGCGGCCTTGCGCCAAGCTACCCTCGGAGATGCAAGACAGAGAAGGCTGCACGATTTGCGCATATCAGTCACAGACCGTTGCAACTTTCGCTGCGTCTACTGCATGCCAAAAGAGGTATTCAACAGTGAGTACCCCTACCTGAAACACGACGAACTGCTCAGTTTTGAAGAAATTACGAAACTGGCCAAGGCATTTGTCTCCATCGGCGTAGAGAAACTCAGACTGACTGGTGGCGAACCGCTTTTACGAAAAAACGTGGAAACCCTGGTTGGCATGCTTGCCGAACTCCGCACGCCTGCAGGCCAACCCGTTGATTTGACCCTCACCACAAATGCGTCTTTGCTTGCCAAAAAAGCCCGCGCACTAAAAGCCGCCGGCCTCAACAGAATTACCGTTAGCCTAGACGCCATGGATGACGGAATATTCAAAAAAATGAATGATGTAGACTACTCTGTTGAGCAAGTACTTGAAGGCCTTGAAGCCGCCGCAGCGGAAGGATTCAGCAACATCAAGGTCAATATGGTGGTAAAAAAAGGTTGGAATGAAGACCAGGTGGTGCCCATGGCCCGCCACTTCAAGAACTCACCCCATGTTGTGAGGTTTATAGAGTACATGGATGTGGGCACCAGCAACGGCTGGAAACTCGACGAAGTGATGCCCAGCAAAGAGGTCATCAGTAAAATCCACAATGAAGTGGGCCATTTGGTCACCTTGGAACCGAATTATCAGGGCGAGGTGGCACAACGCTGGAAATACGCCGATGGCAGCAATGAGGTGGGCGTGATTTCATCTGTCACCCAAGCGTTTTGTTCAAGTTGCACGCGAGCCCGCCTTTCGACTCAGGGGCAACTTTACACCTGTCTGTTCGCAAGCCAAGGCCATGATTTTAAAGCCTTGCTGCGCGGCCCTGTTGCGACCATGAGTGAATCCGAAGGCAACGAGGCCTTACGCAATGCGATTGCAAATGTTTGGGGCGTTCGCTCAGACCGGTACTCTGAGATACGGACCGCAGCCAGTTTTCCTTCAGATCGAATTGAAATGTCCTACATCGGCGGTTGAAACAACGTGAAAAAACACGCAATTGAATTGAGTAACTCAGCCAGACCCTCGACGGTTGAGGTGATGGCAATCAATGAGCGCGGTGAAGAGGTGCCAACTCCGATTGCGGGCGAACATCCTTTGACCGTGTATGTTGATAAAAGGGAAATGCTGACGCTGATGACCTTGGGTGCAGCCCCCGAAGCTTTGGTGGTTGGATGGTTGAGAAACCAGCGGCTGCTAAAAAATGTCGATGAAATTGCAGCGGTGCAGGTGGATTGGGAAACGCAGTCGGTTGCAGTCACCACCCGTTACTTGAAGGACCATGGCAAAACCGTGTGGGAAGTTCGGGATGTAGAGGACAGACTGGCCCACAAGACCGTGACCACGGGATGTGGGCAAGGCACGGTTTTTGGCGATCTGATGGCTGAAATTGATGACATTTCACTGCCTGATACCCCTAGTTTGTCAGAAGAGGTGCTGTACGGCGTGATGGACAATGTGCGTCGGCACGAATCCATATACAAGCAAGCAGGCGCGGTGCACGGCTGTGCCTTGTGCAGCAATGCGGGCGAGAATCGCAGTGAAATCCTGTTTTTCGTGGAAGACGTTGGACGACACAATGCAGTGGATGCAATTGCGGGACTGATGTGGTTAAACGGGATTTCAGGCGACGACAAAATTTTTTACACCACGGGTCGCCTGACCTCTGAGATGGTCATTAAATGCGCGCAAATGGGCATACCAGTGCTGGTGTCTCGCTCCGGCCTGACGGAAATGGGACACTCCATTGCGCAACGCATAGGCATCACCATGATTGGCCGTTGCCAGGGCAAGCATTACCTGCTTTTCACCGGACGCCACCGCTTCAATCAAGCACCTCACACACTTTTGGCCTGAAAAAATGAAAATAGAAAAAACAAACATCACAGGGCTGATACTGGCCGGTGGTCGCGGCACCCGAATGGGTAGCGTGGACAAGGGGTTGCAGTTGTTCAGGGGTATGCCGATGGCCATGCACGCCTTGATGCGACTGGATTCACAAGTGGGGCAAGTGTTGGTCAATGCCAATCAGAACCTGGCCGCCTATGAGTCGTTTGGCGTACCTGTTGTGACAGATTTACATGGTGGTTATTCTGGTCCGCTGGCAGGTCTGCATGCGGGTTTGTGCGCTTGCGATACTGAGTTTTTAGTCACAGTGCCCTGCGATGTGCCTCTGTTTCCGCTAAATTTGGTGGAGCGACTGGTATTGGCGCTTGAGCAGGAAGCGGCTGATGTTGCGGTGGCCTACACACATTCGCAAGCGCATCCGGTTTTCACCTTGGTTCGTTCCAATGTGTGCGAGCACCTGGATGCCTTTCTGAAAAGTGGGCAACGCAAAATAGACATCTGGTATGCCTCACTGAAAGTGGCGCGTGTTGAATTCAATGAGCAGGCCGACCATTTTATGAACGTCAATACAATTCAGGAACTACATGAATTACAGTTACGTACAGACTTGATTTAAAAAGAAAATATAATAGAAAAAAATTCCAATAAAATCTGCCATGAACCCAAAAAACATCAGCGACATCACGTCTTGCCTTTCCGACTTTGACCCCAATGCCTTGAGCGTTGAAGCCACAAAAAAAATTTTGCATGCGCTTCTAGAACCGGTTGCAGCACAAGAAAAACTTGCGCTACGGGACGCTTTGGATAGGGTGCTGGCCCGAGAAGTGATTTCAGGTCTGGATGTACCCGCCCACGACAACTCGGCCATGGATGGCTATGCTTTTCAAGGTCAAAGCCTGAATGCAGCGGGCGACACCCTTCTGAAAATTGTAGGCACCGCCTATGCAGGCAAGGCATTTGCGGGCGTTGTGCCGCAAGGCAGTTGCGTAAAAATCATGACGGGTGCGGTGATGCCACACGGTTGCGACACAGTGGTGCCACAAGAGTTGTGCCGCGCATCTGAGCAAACCATCAGTATTTCTGCAGATACCCTGAAAACAGGTGACAACCGCCGATTCAAGGGAGAGGATCTGAAAAAAGGCGGTGTTGCCCTGCCCGCCGGAAGAATCTTGCGGCCCTCTGACATCGGGCTGCTGGCCTCGCTGGGGGTGGGTGAAGTGTGGGTCAAACGCAAGTTGAGGGTGGCTTTCTTCTCGACTGGGGATGAATTGCGCTCCATCGGTGAGGCACTGGACGAAGGTTGCGTTTACGACAGCAACCGCTACACGCTCTACGGGATGCTAAAGCGCTTGCGCTGCGTTGATTTGATTGACATGGGCGTTGTAAAAGACGACCCGGCCCTGTTGGAAGCCACCATGCTGGAGGCGGCGCGTTGTGCCGATGCAATTGTGACCTCTGGGGGCGTTTCAGTGGGTGAGGCGGACCACACCAAGGCCGTGATGAAAAAGCTGGGGGATGTTCAGTTTTGGAAAATCGCGATGCGCCCCGGTCGCCCCATGGCGGTTGGGCACATCAAAACAGAGGGTAAACAGACATTACTGCTGGGGCTGCCCGGTAACCCGGTGGCGGTGATGGTTACTTTTTACGCATTTGCCCGCGAGGTTTTTCTGCGCATGGCTGGTGCGGATGTAAAGCCCTTGCCCACCGTCAGTGCGAAATTGACCTCAGGTGTGCGTAAAAAAGCAGGGAGAACTGAATACCAACGGGTGTTGCTGAACCAGAATGAAAGCGGCGAGTGGTTGGCCACATTAACCGGCCAACAGGGTTCAGGCGTTTTACGTTCCATGGCAGATGCAGACGGGCTGTTGGTACTGGCGCATGAACAGGAAAGCCTGAACACCGGTGACAGGGTGCAGGTTTTAGCTTTTGATCACCTGATCTAACTCCAGCAACAGCAATTGCAAGGCAATTCTTGATTGCCAAGGGCTTAGCCGCCCGGCAGCAAGCATGCGCCCTGCAAAAGCCTGCTTGTTCCAGGGGTTTTCGCCTGAAACAAAGACCGGACCTTCGGGGGTTCGGGACGCCCTCATGATCCAGCAACCCGCTTTAAGCAAAGTGTTGACCAAACCATGCAGAGACTCTGGGATGGCCCCATGTCCAACGCCAGCGATAACAACACCCATGGGTGCGGGTTTCAACATGCGTCCGATGCGTTGAGCGTTGAGGTCTTGATGACACACCACCACAGGGATTTCAGGTAGCAGCGTATCAAAGTTGTCGGTGTGGGATTCGGTGTCCGCCGCCCAAAGTTTCAAAGCAATTTCCATGGGTTCAAAGAAGCGGCCAGCGGTCCATTCGCCCTCAATGGGGGTGCTGATCCATTCCAGATGATCGTCCAGCAAAAAAGCGCTGTGTCTTTGGTTATGAAATGCATCTGGCGCCAGAGCATTGCGTTTTGAAACCTCAAGCGCGCCATACAAACGACTGGCCATCAGAACCCAGAGAGATGGACCTGCTTTTGGGCGGTTTTGGCAGAGTGACTTCAAGGATTGCAGCGCATCCCGCAGGTTGCCCGCACCGTCTGACGACGCGGCACTGGCAGGTCGCATGGCCGCCGTCAGCATGGTGGGCTTACCGGTAGCCGGTAGCGTCAGGTGCAGGAAAAATGCAGTTTCTTCAAGTGTGTCTGTGCCGTGAGTAACCAGTACGCCATCGCAATTTACATCTTCCAAGGCATCCAGAATGGCCTGCCGCAGTAACACTGCATGGGTGGCGGTCAAATTTTGGCTGCCAATGGAAAACAAAGCGTGAACCTTTACTTGTGCCAGACCCTCAAGACCTGGAACCCCCAGCAACAGGGCTTCAGCGCCAACCTGCCCCGCTTTGTAACCTGTTGAAAACCCCAGTTCACCCAAACCTGCAATGGTGCCCCCAGTGGTAATCAGCGTAATTCTTGGAACAGCGTTTTTCATGACACTTCCTTAGACTATTTCACTGCAATTTATTGTTTGTGCAGCAGACATCGCTTTTCAGCGCGTATCCGGACGGTTACGCATAAAGTCAGCGGTCTTAAAAAAAGAAACCAACAGCTTTTCGGCAAACTCAGGTTCTATTTCGCACACTTTCAGCGCGTGCGCCATGCAACTGAGCCACTGGTCACGCTCAACGCTGGCAATCGGAAAGGGCATGTGACGCATTCTCAGCCGTGGATGACCATATTCGCGGATGTAGAGGTCCGGCCCCCCTAGCCAACCACTTAAAAACTTGAAGAACTTTTCACGTGAATCGGCGAGATCGCGAGGATGCAAATCGCGAATCAGCTTGAACTCCCGATTAAAATCCATTTCATCGTAAAAGGCATCCACCAATTGGCGTACCTTGGGAAGGCGCTCTGCAGGGTTGTCAGACAACAATTCAAAGGCCGAACGACCTGAGGTTTCAATGTTGTCGGATTCGGTTTTGTTTGCAGCCGGTTCAGATTTTGTTGAATCTGTTTGATCTGGTCGCTCGGGTTGTTCTGGTTGCACGTGTTTCAATCCGGATTGTTGTGGTGAAGTCAAAAAAGAAAGTCAAAGTGAGCGCAGCACCTGCAAAGGTGGCGTGGAAACAATGCGATTAACCGACCAAATACCGCCCAGCATCGCAATAACAACCCCCAAAGCCATGGCAGAAAGCAGCAAAACCGGTGAAAGTACATACGTAAACTTAAACACCTGTTGTGCCACCACAAACCCGAGGGCCTGCGCGGCAATGCCGGCCATCAAGCCAGCCAGCACACCGATAAATGCCAGTTCCATCAAGATGGCACGCCGAATTTGTACTTGTGAGGCGCCCAATGCTCTCATGATACCTGCCTCGCGCATGCGCGCTGCATTGTTGGTCAGTAAAGTGGCCACAAGCACCAAGGCACCGGACAGCACTGTAAAGGCAAAAATGAATTCTACTGCGCGGCTCACCCGTCCAAGGGTAGACCGGATTTGCTCCATCACCAAACCGGTGTCCACCAAAGTGATGTTGGGAAAACGTTTCAACAACTCAGCGCCGAGCTGCGAGCTCGAAGGCGGTAAGTAAAAGGCTGTAATCCAGGATTGCGGAAAGTCTTTCAGCGCATGGGTCGGAAAAATCACGTAAAAATTTACTTGCATCGAATCCCACTCGACGCCGCGAATACTGGTGATGGGTGCGGAAATTCGCTGCGAGGCCACATCAAAGGTGATCCGGTCACCCAAGGCAAGGCCCAAGGTTTTCGCAATGCTTTCTTCAACCGACACTGCGGGGGCTTCGCCTTCAAACCATGCGCCTGAAATCAATCGGTTGTGAGCAGGCATGACATCGCTGTAGCTGAGATTGAATTCACGGTCCAACAAGCGCTTGGCACGCTCGTCGCCGTAAGAATCCAAATTGATTTCCTGATCATTCACCGCCACAAGACGGCCACGAACCATGGGGTAAAGCCCCGGTGCCTGAACGCCGGCGGTCTGCAAGGTCGCCTTGAAATCGGCTTGCTGGGTTGGCTGAATGTTCAAGGCAAACCGGTTGGGTGCATCCATGGGAATGACTTTTTGCCAACCATCAAGCAAATCACCCCGCAACACGGCCAGCAAGAGCAATGCAGTCAGGCCAACAGTGAGGGCCACGCCTTGCAATACGGTTCCCAGAATTCTGCGAGACAAAGACAGCCAGGCAAACCGGAACGACAAACCAAAACTGCGACCGCTTTCTGACAAGGCATTAAAAACCCGTAAGCCCGCCTTGATGGACAACCAAGCCAACAAAGCAAACAGAAGTGTGGCCAGCAAAGCACCGCCCAGCACTAAAACCGCAATCAGCCATTTACCGGCTGCCAGCAGACACAGGGCAAACATGGCGGAAACGCCGACCACCGCCGACAGCACAAAGCGCTTGGCCGGTTGGGCGTCTTGACGCAACACAAATACCGGGGTGACCTGCAACACGCCCAGCAAAGGAACCCCCGCAAAACCCAAGGTCAGCACCAAACCCATGAGTAACGCGATATAGATGGACTCCAGGCCTGCCGGTGGCAACTCTGCCCCCACAAAAGAGGCCAACAAATACACCAGGCCATGGTGGGCTGCATAGCCCAGCAAGGCACCGAGCACACCGCCCATCAAGGCCACCAACAACAAACCCGCACCCCACAAGTGCAGCAGTTGCCGAGGAGTGAAGCCCAAGGACTTCAAGAGCGCGATTTCAGG
>JBEIKS010000054.1:0-11460 GCA_040379625.1 Burkholderiaceae bacterium | reverse complement strand
TTTGTCCACTGCAGTGGGTGACGAGGGCGGTTTCGCTCCGTCAGTGGCTAACCATGAAGCTGCAATTCAATTGATTTTGCAGGCGATTGAAAAAGCAGGTTACGAGCCTGGCACCCAGATTGCACTTGGTCTGGATTGCGCCAGTTCCGAGTTCTTCAAAAATGGCGTGTACCGCATGGAAGGTGAGGGCTTGAATTTGAGCGCTCAGGATTTCACGCATTTGCTGGAAACCTGGTGCAACAAGTACCCCATTATTTCCATTGAAGACGGCATGGCTGAAAACGACTGGTCGGGTTGGAAGTATTTGACTGAGCGTTTGGGGCGTTCCGTTCAATTGGTGGGCGACGACTTGTTTGTAACCAACACCAAGATTTTGCAGCAGGGCATAGACCAGCATATTGCCAACTCAATTTTGATCAAGATCAATCAGATTGGTACTTTGACCGAAACGTTCGCAGCCATTGAAATGGCCAAGCGTGCCGGCTACACCGCAGTGGTGTCCCACCGCTCCGGTGAAACCGAAGACAGCACCATTGCAGACATTGCAGTGGGTACCAATGCCATGCAGATCAAGACCGGTTCCATGAGCCGTTCAGACCGCATTGCGAAGTACAACCAACTGCTTCGCATTGAAGAAGACCTCGGCGATGTTGCGTATTATCCTGGCGCAAAGGCTTTTTATAACTTGCGCAAGTAAATGTCGCAAAAATGTTCATTTTGGGTTGAACGATGAAACAACGCGGCTTCACGCTGTTTTTTTTAGTGCTGCTTCTGGGTGTGCAGTGGCCCCTCTGGTTTGGTAAAGGGGGGTGGCTGCGCGTTTGGGAGTTAGAGGGCGAATTTGCCGCTCAAGTCAGTTTTAACGAATCACTTCGCTTGCGCAATCAAAAGTTGCAAAGTGAAGTGGTGAGTTTGCGGGATGGTCTGGAGGCCATTGAAGAGCGTGCCCGCTATGAATTGGGTATGGTGGGTGTCGACGAAACCTACGTTCAGATTGTTTCAGCGGAAGCGGCACAACTCAAACCCCCAGAACCTGCAACGGCGGCCACCCCCAAAAAGCCCTGAGTTTTAAGGTGGCTGTGCAGTTGTAGCGGGCGGCCACTGTTGTGGCTTCGCCTCTTTACCCACTTTTTTAGTCAGTGCAGGTTGTCCTTGGATGGGGAGTCTCCGGGATTGCTTGAGAGTGTTGCCATGAACAGTGCGGCACAATCGACAGCATCAAATTCATATTTCGAGTTGCAGTAGTCGCAGTTCACGGACAGCACGGTTTGTTCCACAATCGCATCATTGATTTCCTGCTCGCCCAATGATTTGAGCATGCGAGCCACTTTTTCCCGTGAGCAGGTGCAGTGAAAGCTGGGTTGGCGTACCGCCAGCGTTTCATGGGGTTCCTGCCAAAACAAGCGTTTTGCAATTACTTCGCTGGTATTTTCCAGCAATTCCTGTTGTTTGAGTGTATTGCTCAGCATCAAGAGGCGATCCCATGCATTTTCCAGACTCTCCGGAATTGTTGCACTTTCCGATGCTGCGGTCTGGGCCGAGACAATACCACCCGTGCTGGGCATTTGCTGCAACAGCAGACCTGCAGCGGTGTTCGCATCGGCTTGCAGCCATAAGCGTGTCTGTAATTGCTCGGATTGGGCCATGTAGCCCTCAATGGCCTGGGCGATACTGTGGCCGGTAATTTCAATGATGCCTTGGTAGGGTTGCTGACCTGGCAGACGGTCTTTGGGATCAAGAATAATGACAAAACGCCCCTTGCCACTCTCATTGACCAGCGCCTTGAAGTCAGCGTCAGGAGAAATCGGGGTGGTTTTGTCGAACATGGCTGTTGCACGAATGCCCAGTTCGCTGTTGCACTCCGCAACCACCAACTTCACCGGACCATCGCCCTTGATCTGAAGTATGAGCGAACCATTGAATTTAAGGCTGGCGGACAACACCAGACTGGCCGCTACAAGCTCTCCGAGCATGGTTTGAATGGAAGACGGGTAGTCATGGTTTTCAATGATTCGTCGCCAGCTTTGCGTCAGTTGGGTGAGTTGTGCCCGAACAGGTTGTTCAGTAAACAGCAGGGTGCGTAATTCACACGTCATCTTTAACCGATTTTCTTGAGTTGCGTTTTAAACAGTTTGGCTTTTTCAACGTAGACCATGGCGCCGGCCCGGACCCTGAACAGGTCTTCATCTGTGAGGGTGCGGACCCACTTTGCGGGGCTTCCCAAAATCAGGGAGCGGGGCGGGAAGACTTTGCCCTCGGTGACCAAGGCGCCGGCTCCGACGAGTGATTCGTCGCCGATGACAGCTTTGTTCAGAACAACCGCCTGAATTCCGATCAGGCAGCCATCTCCCACCGTACAACCATGTAACATAGCCTGATGCCCAACAGTTGTTTGTTTGCCAACCACCAGGGGGCAGCCGATGTCTGTGTGTAGAACGGCACCTTCCTGAACGTTGGCACCATCGCTGATGGTGATGGTTTCGTTGTCGCCCCGCAATGCGGCAAAATCCCAAACCGAGGTGTTTTTTCCCAAAACCACTTTACCGATGACGCTGGCCAGTTCCGCCACGTACGCGCTATCGTCGATTCGGGGTGTTTCTTCACCCAATTGATAGATGGCCATCGAGTTCCTTTGAGTCGAAAAGAATGTCTGTTGATACTGCCATTGTAACGCCAAGCTCCCATGAGCCGCTTGGCAAGCCTGCTGAAAAATTGCGTGCCTGTGCGCTGCAAGCCTTCCTTGAGGAGGATGCACAACGCAAGGCGCTGCTGCTGGCGGCTGCGCAGCCTTCCAGTGCAGCCCTGACGGTGGACAACCGTTTTGCCGTGTCCGAGTTGCCCGGCAGGCCAGCCAAGCCTGAGTTGGTTCACCCGGCAAGGGTGCCTTCCAGAGGGGTGGGAACACCCAATGGGCGCGGTCTTTTGATCCACGCCTTGGCGCACATAGAATTTAACGCGATTAATCTGGCGCTGGACGCCTTGTTGCGCTTTGCTGATATGCCTGAGGCTTATTACCGTGATTGGTGGACGGTGGCTTGCGAGGAGGCGCTGCATTTCAGATTGTTGTGCGACCGGCTGGCCTTTTATGGGCTGAGCTATGGCGATTGCTCTGCCCACGATGGTTTGTGGCAAATGGCTGAAAAAACATCGGATTGCGTGCTGGCCAGAATGGCGCTGGTGCCGCGGTTGATGGAGGCCAGGGGGCTGGATGTGTCTCCGGCCATTCGCGACCGGTTGGCCAAAAACGGTGATCAGGACAGTGCTGACGTCCTCGACATTATTTTGCGCGATGAAGTGGGGCATGTTGAAGTGGGTAACCGTTGGTTCGCCTACCTGTGTGAACAAGCGCAGTGTGAGCCCATGGCCACCTATGAGAAGCTGACCCTTGAATACGGTGCCCCATGGCCGCGCCCCCCCTTTAACAAAGAGGCCCGCCTGGCAGCCGGATTTACGCCGGCGGAATTGGAGTGGCTTGAAACACTTGTGAAGTGATAGCATTAACAGATGCGTAGTTATCCTGATCCCCATCTGTTGAATGCCGACCTGCATTGCCACTCCAATGTCTCCGACGGCAAGCTGTCTCCGGCCGAATTGGCTCGTGTTGCGCATGAAAATGGCGTTCGCCTTTGGGCGCTCACCGACCACGATGAAATTGGCGGCATTGCACAAGCCGCTTGCGCAGCCAAGGCGCTGGGCCTGCAGTTTATCGCCGGTGTTGAAATATCAGTAACTTGGGCAAATGAGACACTGCACATCGTGGGCTTGAATGTCAGCCCTGAAGACACCTCTTTGCTGCAGGGGCTTGCCAGTGTAAGGGCAGGACGCGAGGCCCGCGCCCGTGAAATGTCCGCGCAATTGGCATTGGCTGGCATTGAGGGTGCTTACGAAGGCGCCATGAACTATGTGGGAAACCCTGACCTGATCAGCCGCACCCACTTTGCCCGTTTTTTAGTCAGTCAGGGGTGTTGCGCTGATGTCAGCGAGGTATTTCAAAAATACCTGACCCCCGGCAAGCCAGGGTATGTGCCTCACCAGTGGGCCACGCTGACACAGGCTGTTGGATGGATTAAAGCTGCGGGTGGTCAGGCAGTGATTGCCCATCCGGGCCGATACCGGCTGACAGATTTGATGATGCATGCGCTGCTTGAGGAGTTCAAGGAACTTGGCGGCGAAGGCATTGAGGTGGTGACTGGCAGCCACACGATTGATCAGTACGCCCGGTTCGCAAAGGTGAGCCTGTCTTATGGCTTCAAGGCATCGCGAGGCAGCGATTTTCATGGGCCGGGCGAATCGCGGGTGGCCTTGGGTACCTTGCCTGCGCTGCCCGATGGATGCGTGCCGATCTGGCACGATTGGAATATGGAATAGAACAAGGACATGGCTCAGTTTTTTGAAATTCACCCGGACAACCCGCAACAGCGCTTGTGTCGGCAGGCGGCTCAGATATTGAGCAGCGGAGGTATTGTGGCAATGCCCACGGACTCCTGCTATAGCCTGGTGTGCCGGTTGGATGACAAGTCTGCCGTCGAACGGCTCAGAAAAATACGGGGATTGGACGACAGGCAGCACTTGGCGCTGTTGTGTCGGGATCTGACCCACATCGCCAACTACGCGAAGGTCAGCAATTTGCAGTACCGCATGTTGAAATCGGTGCTACCCGGGCCTTACACCTTTATTCTGGAAGCCAGCAAAGAGGTGCCGCGCAGGGTGTCACATCCCTCCAAGAAAAGCATAGGCATTCGTTTGCCTGATCATCCGGTGGTTCAGGCCCTGTTGGCAGAAATGGGCGAGGCGCTGATAGCCACTTCCTTGCAGTTGCCGGGTGACGATGCGCCCTTGACAGACCCCGACGAGGTGAGAGAGCGCCTGCAAAATCAGGTGGATCTTGTGATTTCCACCGGCGAGCCTTGTGGCGTGCATCCCACCACGGTGATTGACTGGACTGGCCCCGATCCTGTGGTGCTTCGCGAGGGTGCGGGTCCTTTGACCGGGGCGCTTGAGCCCTTGGAAATCAGCTTGAGTGATCGGATTTGAACTGTGGTTGGCCCAAGGCTTGCTACAATCGCCCCCTATGAACCCTGAGATTTTAAGTACGATCCTGATTTATGCGGTGCCTGTGATCTTCGCCATCACCCTGCATGAGGCTGCGCACGGCTATGCAGCCCTGCTACTGGGCGACCCCACCGCAAAACTGGCCGGTCGGATCTCGCTCAACCCCATCAGGCACATCGACCTCGTGGGCACCATTTTGCTGCCGCTGGCTTTGCTGCTGACAGCCAAAATGCTGGGGGCCGGGCTGTTTCTGTTTGGCTGGGCCAAGCCGGTTCCCGTGGATTTTGGCCGTTTGAACTCTCCAAAGCGCGACATGCGTTGGGTAGCCTTTGCCGGGCCGGGGGCGAACTTCCTGATGGCCTTTTTTTGGGCGGCCGTTCTGAAATACACGCTGATCAGCGATTATCCGGGTGAAATGCTGCCTGAAATGGCCAAGGTGGGCATTTTTACGAACGTGGGCCTCGCGATTTTAAACCTGATTCCTTTGTTGCCGCTGGATGGCGGCCGGATCTTGTTCAGTATTTTGCCCAACCGGCTGGCCGAGGAGTACGGGAAATCCGAACGCTACGGCATGCCGATCTTGTTGCTCCTGATGATGCTTAATTTGCTGCCCGTCATCATGCTGCCCTTTGTGGCACTGACGGTGTCTGTCATTCAACTGATTTTTAACTTATGAGAAAAAAACATGTTTCCTGAGCGCGTTCTCTCTGGCATGCGTCCCACCGGAAGCCTCCATCTGGGTCATTACCATGGGGTTTTGAAAAACTGGGTCAAGCTACAAAGTGAGTTCCCGTGCCTGTTTTTTGTGGCGGATTGGCATGCGCTGACCACCCACTATGAAACGCCCGATGTCATTGAGAAAAACGTCTGGGACATGGTGATCGACTGGTTGGCCGCGGGCGTAGACCCTTCTCAGGCAACGCTTTTCATACAGTCCAGAGTGCCGGAGCATGCCGAGCTGCACTTGTTGCTCTCGATGTCCACCCCCTTGGGATGGCTGGAACGCGTACCTACCTACAAAGACCAACAGGACAAGTTGAGCGACAAGGATTTGTCCACTTACGGTTTTCTCGGTTACCCGCTGCTGCAGTCGGCGGACATTCTCATTTATAGGGCCAGCCAGGTGCCTGTGGGTGAAGATCAGGTTCCGCACATTGAAATGACCCGCGAGGTGGCTCGCCGTTTCAACCACCTCTATGGCAGGGAAGTCGGTTTTGAGGAAAAAGCGCTTGAGGCGGCCAAGAAGTTGGGCAATAAGCGCATGAAGCTTTACCTTGAGCTGCGCGACCGCTACCAGGAGCAGGGCGACGATGAAGCCTTGATGCAGGCCCAGGCGATGTTGGGCGATTGGCAGGGGATTTCATTGGGAGACCGTGAGCGTTTGTTCGGTTACCTGGAAGGTGGGCGAAAAATCATTTTGGCCGAGCCCAAGGCCTTGCTCACCGAAGCCTCCAAGATGCCGGGGTTGGATGGACAGAAAATGTCCAAGAGCTATAACAACACCATTGCGTTGCGTGAAGACGATGCCACCGTGACGCAAAAAATACGCCGCATGCCCACAGACCCCTCGCGGGTCCGGCGGACGGACCCTGGCGACCCTGCACGCTGCCCTGTGTGGCAATTGCACGAGGTTTACAGCGACGAGAATCTTAAAGATTGGGCCAGCGCAGGTTGCAAGTCAGCCAGCATTGGTTGTCTTGACTGCAAGCAACCCATTATTGATGCAGTGATTCGGGAGCTGACGCCCATGCGTGAAAGAGCTCAGCAGTACATCGACGACCCTGCCATGGTTAAAAACGTAATTTCCGATGGTTGCGAGCGCGCCCGTGAATTTGCCCAAGAAACCATGCGCGATGTCCGTGAAGCGATGGGATTGAACTATTCATGACCCCACCGCTTAACGCGCACGGTCAGGGTGAGCCTTCTGCTTGGGTTCTGAACTGCCTTGACGGCCTTTCAGGCGAGCGCACGGCGCGGGGTGGAGTCAAGCCCAAGGCCTTGGATCTGGCCTGCGGTGGCGGCCGTCACAGTCGCGCCTTGTTGGCGGCGGGTTATGAGGTGCTGGCCGTGGACAAGGATGCAACTGCCTTGGCGCAATGCCCACAAGAGGCTCAGACACGGGTTTTGGACCTTGAAGGGCCTGTCTGGCCGCTTTCTGATACTCAGTTTGACCTTGTGTTGGTGACCCATTATTTGTGGCGCCCCTGTTTTCAGGCGCTGTTGGACTGTGTTGCACCCGGTGGCTTCCTGCTCTACGAAACCTTCATGGAGGGCAATGAAGTGTTCGGTTCACCGAAAAACCCTGCTTTTTTATTGCGCTCCGAGGAGTTGCTGGACTTGTGTCGCCCCGGGTTCGTGGTGTTGCGATTTGAACAGGGTGTTAGAAAAAATCCGGGTTCGGCGTTTGTGCAACGAATACTTGCACAGCGAAAGCCCGCGCTTGCGATACAATCCGCGCACGTGGTTTCTGCTCGGAACGGAAAGGAAAAATCATGATCACAGGAAGTTTGGTTGCACTTGTCACCCCGATGTTTGAAGACGGTTCCATTGATTGGGACAGTTATCGCAAATTGGTGCAGTGGCACATTGCCGAAGGCACTGACGCAATTGTTGCTGTGGGTACCACGGGCGAGTCGCCCACGGTCGATGTGGAAGAGCATGGTGAGCTGATAAAAGTGGCGGTCGAAGAGGCTGCCGGCCGCCTTCCCATTATTGCAGGTACCGGCGGCAACTCAACCACCGAAGCCATTGAGCTGACCGCTTACGCAAAGCAAGTCGGCGCTGCGGCCAGCCTGCAGGTGGTTCCTTATTACAACAAGCCGACCCAGGAAGGCATGTACCAGCATTTCCGCAAGGTTGCCGAATCGGTTGATCTGCCTGTGGTCTTATACAACGTTCCCGGCCGAACCGTGGCCGATATGAGCAATGAAACAGTGTTGCGTCTGGCCCAGGTCAGTGGTGTGGTGGGCATTAAAGATGCCACTGGCGACTTGCACCGCGGTGCATGGCTGGTGAGAAACGCACCCGCTGATTTCGCGGTATACAGCGGAGATGATCCGACAGCGGTAAATTTGATATTAATGGGTGGCAAGGGCAATATTTCCGTGACTGCCAACGTGGCACCTAAAGCCATGGCCAAGCTCTGTGCTCTGGCACTGGCAGGCAATTCGAAAGAAGCCTACGCCCTGAACATGAAGCTGTTGCCCCTGCACCGCGATCTTTTCTGTCAGGCCAATCCCATTCCGGTTAAGTGGGCCTTGGCTGAAATGCAGAAAATGGCGTCTGGAATCCGTCTGCCTTTGGTGAAACTTGAGGCACAATACCAATCTGTGGTGCGAGACGCACTGCGTGAATGCGAAATCCTTTGATGCTTAGTCTGAGTCCACGAAAAATTACTATGTTGAAATCTCCTTTGATCCGTCACGCCTCCATGCTGACGTTGTTTGGTGTGTTGGCAGCTTGCGGAACCATCGATAAACTTAACGAACGTGGCAAGATCGACTACAAAAACACGACACAGTCCAAGCCCTTGGACATTCCTCCCGACCTCACCGCCGTGACGGCAGATGAAAGATTCATCGTGCCTGACATTGGTGCCAAAGGCGTGGCCACAGCGTCCGGTTTGGCCGGCGAGTTCGGTGTACCCGTTCAGGTCTCCGGTACCCCGGTGTTGCAAAAAGCGCTGGATGTGAAGATTGAGAAATCCGGTAACCAGCGTTGGTTGGTGGTGAATCGCCCACCGGAGGCGGTGTGGCCTGTCGTGCGTGAATTCTGGTTGCAATCGGGTTTCAATCTGAAAATAGAAAAGCCTGAAATCGGTATTCTCGAAACCGACTGGACTGAAAACCGCGCCAAGATTCCGATGGACGGCGTTCGTCGCATCGTGGGTAAAGTATTTGATGGTCTCTACAGCAGCGATGAACTCGATCGGTACCGTACCCGCCTTGAGCGTTCTGAAAGCGGTACAGAGATTTACATTTCCCACCGCGGTTTGCTTGAAGCCTACGCTGACAATCAGAAAATTCAAACGGTCTGGCAACCCCGGCCGACCGACCCTGAGTTGGAAGCAGAGTTTTTAAACCGTCTGGTGGTGAAGTTGGCAGGTGAAACGCCCAAAGTTGCTGCTGTTGAAGGCAACGCCCCCGTGGTGGCTGCGAAAGCGGTCATTAACAGCGATGGTGCCCTGAAGCGTTTGATCGTATCAGAGAATTTCGACCGCGCATGGCGTCGGGTTGGTTTGGCGCTTGATCGCACAGGTTTCACCGTAGAAGACCGAGACCGTTCCAAAGGTATGTATTTTGTGCAGTACAACTCTCCCGATGGTCAGGAAGTCAAACAGGAGAGCGATGGTTTCTTCAGCAAATTGTTTGGCGGCGGCAAAAAAACGGTGGATGTGGATTTGAACCCGCAAAGCCGTTATCGCATCAAAGTGGCCACCAACAACAACAAATCCGAAGTGACTGTTTTGAATACCGAGGGTGTTGCAGTCAAGACAACCGCTGCAGACAAGATTCTCGCATTGTTGGAAAATGAATTGCGTTGAGTCCAAACCCTGAGTTCAGTCTGTTTGTGAGCGCATTTTAATGCGGTTCTGTGCGCTTGGTAGTGGCAGTGAGGGCAACGCCTGGTTGTTGGAGTCGAAAGGCTCTGACGGGCGTCCCACACGTGTCATGATCGATTGTGGTTTTACGCTGAAAGAAACCGTGGCGCGTCTCGCGTTGCGGGGGCTGTCCCCGGCAGATTTACAAGGCGTTCTGGTCACCCATGAACACGATGATCACGTGGGGGGTGTGTTCAAACTCGCCAGAAAGTTCGGCGTACAGATTTATTCAACCATGGGGACGTTTCGCGCCTCTGTGCAAGCCGGATTGGTTGATCAAAAATGGCTGGACGACGACAAGGTGCGCATATTCAACCCCGAGTGCGCCTGGAGTGTTGGTGACTTGCACATTCAACCCTTCACCGTGCCCCACGACGCCGCTGAACCCGCCCAGTTCACCATCACCGATGGTGTGCACCGCTTCGGAATCATGACCGATTGCGGACGTTCAACACCGCACATTATCAAGCACCTGTCTGGCTGTGACGCTTTGGTGCTTGAGAGTAACCACGACGGTGACATGCTCAGTCGGTCAGAGTACCCGGGCTCATTGAAAAAGCGTATTTCAGGCGACTACGGACATTTGAGTAACGATGCAGCCCATGAAATTCTGGCGGCTGTTGAGAAAGCGTCTTTGCGGTATTTGGTGGCTGCGCATTTGAGCAAGAATACGAATCATCCGGACCGTGTGCTGAACAGTTGGAGCCAGACCTTAAACGGCTACAGTGGAGAATTCCGGTTTGCAGATCAGGCCAATGGATTGGACTGGCAAACCTTGTAATTCCAATTGCGAAAAACAATCAGAAAATAAAAAAAGCCGACCTCAATAAGAGAGCCGGCTTTTTGGCGTTGCCTGAGGCAACGAAGAGATTACTTCTTCTCTTCTGGCTTAGCAGCGTCAGCAGCAGGAGCGGCTGGGGCAGCAGGAGCAGCGGCTGGAGCAGCAGCGTCAGCGGCTGGAGCAGCAGCTGGAGCTGGTGCAGCAGCTGGAGCAGCAGCAGGAGCTTCTTCTTTTTTGCCGCAAGCGGTCAAAGCGATAGCCAACAGGGATGCCAACAGAAGGGACTTCTTCATAGTTATTTCCTTTAAACGACGGTTGATGTGATGGTTTTTAATTCAATCACTTGTTGTGGGCGAACATGCTTTTCAACAATGTTGCAATTCTAACTTTTCTATTCATATTTTCAAAACATACTGAGCAATAAAAGCTAGGGTGTAGTCTCTAATCCAACACTTTTACTCAAACGTTTCAAGCCTCAGATGGGTTGACTGCAATTTTTATGGGGTTTCCTGTGGTTTTTTAACGGAACTTCAACCAGCCCGCGTTAAACATATCTACGCACCAAGCGATAAAGGGAGATTGATTTGTCAGTTGATCGCTGGATTGCTTGTTCAGTTGTCTTGTGGCGCTGAGTGCATGAATCAATGTCTTCATCTGTTCGTCCTCATACTCAAACAATTCGCCATTAATTGAAAAGTGGCGTGGTGCACAAATAAGCCGGGACTTTTCAGACAGTTCAATGCCTTTGCCTTGAAGCGCTTTTAACGCTTTTGAAGCTTGGGTGGCGCGCGGGGGTGGATCAAAGTAGACCGTGTCTTTGGGTTCTGTGCAGTGGGCCAACAAACCCTTGGTGATGCTGTCTTGTGCAACGGGTTGATGGCTCAGCAGTTGTTGCGTCCAGTTCAGCATGTCTTGCGGTAATTCTCCGGGGTTGGAACAGGCGCCTCTGAGCGGGTCTTGAAAACGCTGGTTCAGCAGTTCAGCATGCTGTTCAATGTCGTCTGCAGCCTGCCGGTAGACGCTGGCC